>JAEEYN010000166.1 GCA_016288175.1 Bacillota bacterium
AAAAGGAGCGGCAGTATGGGAATTTTCGAAAGAACGGCAAAGCTTTTGAGATTCGATGAATCAAGCGAACGCTTTGAACTGAAAGAGAAGGAACGGGGCATCCCGAATCCGGGTACGCGCTGGACGGACGCAGCGGCGCGAAAAACCGGTTTCCCCGAAAAAATCAAATCCGATATAAGTAAAAACGAAAAACTCTTCCGCAGTCTCTTTTCGGCGGACGTTAATAAGGATCTGATCTTCCGCCGCTTTTCGACAGGCGCAGGCACACCCGCTCTTTTGATCTATATGAACGGCATGGCCCGCGACGAGGTCATCGCAAGGTTCATCATCGACCCGATGATGAGGGCAAAGGATGACGGCGGGGGAGACCCGAAACCGATCCTTGAGACGATAATCCGAATACCCGAATCAACAACGGAAACCGAGACCGGGAAGATCGTCAAAGCGATCCTGAGCGGCAAGACCGCTCTGATGACCGACGGTTTCCGCTCCTGCATGATCCTTGAGACGCGCGGCTATGAAAAACGACCCGTCACTCAGGCGGAAAACGAAAAGATCGTCAGAGGCCCGCAGGAGGGCTTCAGCGAAAGCATGCGCACGAATATCACGCTTATCCGAAGGATCATCCGCACGAACGACCTCGTTGCCGAATATTCATCGGCAGGCGGGGAAAACGGGACCGATCTCGCGATCGTTTACAGGGACGGAGTGACTGCGCCGGAGCTTATCGTCGAGATCAAAAAACGTCTTGCCGCAATCAGCACGGATACTCTCGTCTGCGCGGGCGTGATCGAGCAGATGATCGAGGACAGCGCCTTTTCGCCGCTCCCGCAGACGCTTGCAACGGAACGCCCGGACAGAACGGCGTCGTTTCTGATGCAGGGAGCGGCCGCCGTTATCTCGGAAGGGAGTCCCTATGTCCTTGTGATGCCGGCAACGCTCAGCGCGCTTCTCGGAAGTCCGGAGGATATCTATCTGCGCCGTCCGCTCGGAACGGTGATACGGGTCGTAAGATACGTCGGGGCATTTGCATCGATTTTTCTGCCCGGTTACTTTATCGCGCTCGCGATGTATCATCAGGGACTGCTTTCAACGGAGGTGCTGAGCACCGTCATCAAATCCCGCGAGATGGTATTCGAACCCCTGCCGTATGAAATGCTTCTGCTGCTGTTTATCTTTCAGCTGATACGCGAAGCAGGCATGAGGGTGCCGTCGAGCGTCGGTCAGGCGATCGGCGTTATCGGCGGGCTGATCCTCGGCCAGGCTGCCGTCGCGGCGAACCTCGCAAGCACCGTTGTGCTGATAATCGTTGCGATATCAGGCCTCGGAAACCTTTGCATACCGGATTATTCGACTCAGGTCGCCGCTTCGTATTTCCGTTTCGCGTTTGTGATTGCGGCATGGATGGGCGGTCTGCTTGGGCTCTGCAGCGCTTTGATTATCGCGGTCGGGTATACTGCGAGCCTGAAGTCATTTGGAGTGCCGTTCCTTTCGCCGTTCGCTCCAAAAACAGGCAGAAAGCGTCCTTTCATCCTTCGCGGGAAGATCGAAAATCATCATCGCGGCGAGGATTATCTGAACACGGAAGCCGATAAAACCGTTCGAACCGGGCGCTCGGGGAGGAATCGATGAACGGCAGGGGAAACATCAGGCTCGGAAGGAGCGGCATACGGGAGGGCGTATGCGCATCCGCGATCGCGCTCTCCGTCGGCGGTATATTTTCACTCGATACGAAGCAGGTCTATGAACACGGGAATTCGTCCTATATCACTCTTCCGCTTGCCGCTTTGATCGCGCTGCTGCTTTTCCTTGCTTTGCTTAAGCTAATGAAAAACGCAGGCGCAGCTGATCTTTTCGGACTTCTCTCAAAAGGGTTCGGGATGGCTGCCGCGCCTTTTGCCTCGGCTGCCGTCGCGATCCTTCTGCTTTTCTCGGCGTATCTGCCGCTCAGCCAATTCATTCAGGCTTTGCACGGACTGTTCTTTGAAGGCGTCAGCTACGCGCGGCTCGCGATCTTTATGGTCCCCGCCGTCCTGTTTCTTGCATGGCTCGGCCTCGAAGCGGTCGTTCGGACTGCGAAATGCTTTTCGATCCTGATATTCATTATGTTTTTGCTTTCGGTCGCCGCTTCCGCTTCGGAATTCGAGATCTCGCGATTGTTCCCGCTCCCGGGAAATAGCATAAGAAGCATCGCTGTGCAAACCTTCGAGGAAATCGGGCTGTTTTTGCCCGTGATGATATCGCTGCTGACAGTTTCGGAAGGGTTCAACGACACCGAAACAACGAAGAAAATCGCCATTCGCGCCTCTTTGATTTCCGCGTCGATCCTTTTCATCGCGCAGTTTTCGCTCGGCATGATCTATACTTATACGGAGCTGTCAAAGCAGTTCATGCCCATTTTTCGGATAAATCATCTGAATATGTTTGAAGCTCACATGATGCGGCTCGATAAGGTCGCGCATGTTGTTTTCCTGAACGGAGCGCTGATATCCGCCGCTTTCTATGCCTATTGCGCTGCGTATTTGCTCGTCCGTGCCTTCGGCTTGAATGATATCCGGCCGATGGCCGCACTCTGCGCGTCGATAATTGCTCTTCTGCTTGCTGCGGAAACGGAAACCATGAACAATAATTGGTTCAAAACAGCCAAGGAGTTTCTGATGAAGACGGGCTTTTTGACGGAAGCGCTGCCGTTGTTTGCCGCGGGGATAATTGCCGCGATCGGAAGAAAAAGGAGAAAACAGTATGCCTGTTAGAAAAATTGCCGCGATCATCCTGCTTGCCGCGGTTCTGATCCCGTCGTTTGCCTGCCTCAATCCCGTCAGCATAGACGACTGCGGTTATGTCGTTGCCGTCGGCGCGGATATCGGGAAAGAGAAGAAGTACATCATAACGCTTGAGCTGCAGCGCGAAAGCTTCGGCACGGATTCGGAAAACAATGGGGGAGCGATAATCCTTTCGTGCGAAGCCGATAGCCTCTCCGATGCAGTGAACGGGTTTTCGGCGAATATCGCTTATGATCTCAATTTCACGCGAACGCATATGCTGATTTTCGGCGAGGAGCTCGCAAGGGTCGATCAGATCGAAGATTTTCTGAAGTTCTCATTCGACGTTTTCAGGATCCGCAGTTCGGCGCTGCTGCTGATCGCGGAAAGCTCCGCATTTGATTACATAGGCGGACTCGCTTCCGACGACGCGGCGAATATCGCAAAGCTTCAGGATCATATGATCGCAAACAGCGAGAAGACCGGTACTGTTGCAGCCATCAACGCGGCAAGGTTTTTCGAAGCCTGTGACGGAGGAACGTTCGACGCTGTGCTTCCTTTCGGAAGGATCGACGGTGAGCTGATCACCGACAAAAAGCAAAAAGACAGCGCCGATAAAGGGGAGAACCCGCTGAAAGACGCGGAACCCGGCTCCCGCATAGGCGGCATGCAGGCGCTGAGTGAAGGCGCGGCGCTTTTCGACGGCAGCAGGATGGTCGGGAAGCTTTCGGCCTACGATACGCAGATCCTGAACCTCGGAAAAGGCGATTTCAGGCAGGGTACACTCTCAATAATAACGCCGAACGGAAACAGTGCCGGGGTTTACCTGAACCTTCAAAGCAGGACCGTTTCATTGGATCTTGCGGGAGAAACGCCGGAAGCTTCGATAAAACTGAAGCTTAATGTGACCGTTGAATACGATCCGGAAGCCGAGATCGGTATGAACTGGGAGAACGGCGGCTGCGAATGGCTGAAGGATCATCTTGAAAGCGAGCTCAGACGCCTGTTTTGTTTCTGCAGGGATTTAAACTGCGACGCAATGGGTTTCGGAAAAGATGCCTCGATGAAGTTTTCATCGGTCGAGGAATGGGAAAAGCTGAACTGGAAGGAACGTTACCACAAGCTTGAAGCGCACTTTTCGGTCGAATTGATACTTGACGACGAATACATTTTAACTAACAGGGACTGACCCGTGAAAGGAGAACAAAATGGAGATACTTATATTTGCCGCAGCATGCATCGCGTATAACGGCGTTTATCTTGCTTATCTGATCCGCAAGCGGAGCGTTCGCGGGGCAATTGGGACCTGCGCAATGATGACGGCTGCTGCGGCGCTGATGATACTGAACATTGCGGGGAAATGAAAACGGTGAAAATATATCGACGGAAATTGCGCTTCCGCACTTGCTTTAATCGGAAATATGTATTATAATGCTTTCGCTGTCCGTAAGGAGGCATTATATGGGGCATTAGCACAGATGGTAGCGCGCAACGTTCGCATCGTTGAGGTCAGGGGTTCGAATCCCCTATGCTCCACCATAAAAGAAACCTCTTTTGTCTACCAGGGGCAAAAGAGGTTTTCTTTCGTTAAAGGATTGAAAAGCTCACATTTTTCGAGTATAACGAAAAAGAAATGAGATCGACAAACCGGGATTTGTCGGGATACCTGTCGGCAAGTAAAATCGGGAAACAGTTTTGAACTGACGACGCATTACAACCTGATTCGGGGGGATTGAATGAAAAGAATTTACACCGTTCAGCACACGCAGTCTGAGCACCATACCAATGGTATGGTAGGTTCATGGACGGACTGGAATCTGACAGATTTAGGGAAACAGCAGGCCGATCGAATTGCCG
>JAEEYN010000167.1 GCA_016288175.1 Bacillota bacterium
ACGAGCTGATAAACGGTCTCGGTGCCGCCGTTGCCGTCAACGCGGGAATACAGAGCATACAGAGTGGCGTTGCCGGTCACGGTGTAGCTTGCGCCGGGAGCATAGAAGTTCGGCTCGTCGGCGGTCTCTTCGACCTGGGCGGTGACCCAGCCTGCGAAGGTCCAGCCGTCGGGATTGACGCTGACGGTCGCGGGAAGGGTGATCGCGTCATCGAGGTACGCTGTCGCGGAGCCTTCCGCAGCGCCGGAAGCGATGTAGTTAACGGTGTACTGCGGCTTGGGCGCGAAGTTGACGCGGATCGTGCAGTCGCTCTGCGCAGTGACGGTGATCACATTGCCGCTGATCGTGAAGGTCGCTGTGCCCTCGATTACCTCTGCGTTCTCAACATAGTAGCCTGCCGCGGGGGTCGCGAGGATCTGTGCGCCGGTCACGGAGACGGTACCGTAGCTGTCGTTGTTGGAAACGGCGGAAATTGTATAGGCGGGAGTGACAGGCTCGACGTATTTATAGAGTCGGGCGGGGTCGGCGACGGTCGCGGTGGTGTAGCGGGTATTGTCGACGCTGTAGTAGAGGTAGGGATAGCTGGAGCTGGTGCTCGTGAGCTTGAAGCCCCTGCCGCTCTCATACAGCCACTTCTGGGAAGTGGTGGACGGGCAGACATAGTCGCTCGAGTCGGTGCCGATATACTTGCTGTTGCCGACATTCTGCCAGGTGTAGCCGTTTGCGGCATTGCCTGCGGGGATCCAGGTGATGGCGTCGAAATCGATCGAGGAATCGTAGGCGACGCAGTCGTCGGTGAGGATTGTCACAGCCGACGCGGACATATAGTGGTTATTCGCGGGAGCCTGGTTGCCGACGGCATAGCCGGTGGTGCCGGAGACCGCGCTGTCGGTGATGATGAGGTACTTCTCGCCGACCTCAACGGTATCGGTGCGGACATAGCCGTGGAAGTTCTCGACGGTTACGGTCGCGGATGCGTTGTAGTCGGTATTGGCGACGTTGTCGTGAACGACGACGGAGAGGGTCGCGCTGCCGGGCGCCTGACCTGCTACCTTGCCGTTTGCGTCAACGGTGAAGATCAGCGGGTTGGAGCTGGTGTAGGTCGCTGTATAATCGGCGGTATCTGCGGGAAGAACGGTGAGCGCAGCGGAAACGATGCTGCCGACCTTGATGTTCATGTCGTTGAGAGTCACGCCGGTGATGGATTCGCGGACGAACTTGACGCCGATGTACTTAAGGCTGGAGGAAGCGCCGGAAGGCGGATTGTAAACGCCGTTCACGGGCTTGACGCAGATCGCGCCGCCGCCCTTGATGGTGCAGCTGGTGCCGGTGAAGATGATCGGAGCAAGCAGGCTGTAGGGATTCTCGACGTCATTATACTGCGCCGGGTCATAGCCGTCCTGCGTTACGAAATGATATTTGTTGTCCAGCACGTTCGCTGCGGTATTCGCGGTCAAAGCGACACGGAATTCTTTCGTGAACGTTGCAAGGTCCTCGCCGGTGACGCTCTGGAAAGCGCTCGCGAACGTGGAACCGCTGCCGGTCTTCGTCATGATGTTCTTATAGGTCGTGTTTCCGTAGCGGCTGAAAATGAACTGCGCGTACAGCGAAACCTGACCGTACAGCGCCAGGACGTCGTCGAGATCGTTGCTCCATGCATACATGGAATAGCCCTGGTGGAGGTTGGGGCAGGCCGTGGGATTGTATTCGAACTCCTTGGGCGGGTTCAGCCAGTCGGTGCTGTAGTAGTGGTTCTCCCAGCTCTGGATACGGTCGACGATGCTTGAACCGGGATAGCAAATCTCTTCCGCCGCGGCGCTCCAGCACTCGTTGAGCCAGGTGGGGTCGGAGGACGCGTTGGAGTAGTGGATCAGGTGCTGATACTCATGGACCATCGTGTTGTAGGTGTTGTCCATGGATTTGTAGGTATAGTTGCCGGAGGTATAGTAAACGCTCGGGTAGGTATCGATGTTCAGCATCGGAAGGCCGTTGTTGGAGATATCGGTCTGCCAGAAGAAGCCGCCGATATAGCCGCCGGAACCGCTCCAGCCTTCGTTGATGTTGTAATAGAGGATGTGCAGCTTGCCGTCGCCGTTCGTGCTGTTGGTATGGTTGCCGAAGGAGGACTGCATCAGATCGAACTTCGAATCGAACTCAGCCGCCGCAAGGTCCGCATAGGAGGAATCGATCGAGTCGAGAGGATAGACGTTGCTCGCAGTGGAAGTCGGAGTCCAGATATAGCAGTGGGAACCGACGGCGAGGCACTTGAACTGAACGCTGGAAGAGCCCGTCGGGGAGTACGAAGAGTTGATCGTGAAGGTCTTCGTGCTGCCGACGCTGTAGCTGGCTTTCGTTGCATTCTCGTTGCCGGGGACGTCCTTGCCGTAATCGGGGTTTTCCCTCTTGGCCTGCTCATCGAGCATGCCGTCGATATCGAGCTTCCAGGAATTCGCGGGGACATTGCTCCTTGTATTCTCGCCGTGCACATTGACGATGCTCGGCTCGATCGTGGTCTCGATCAGGCCGGTCATGGTGCCGGTGGAATAGGAATTGCTCGAGGAAGTTCCCGGGTTGTAGATGACGACGTAATCGCCCTCATAACCGCCCGACGAATTCTCGTCGAGTATGACGTTGCCGGGATAAACGGTCCTTGTTTCCGTCTGCTGTTCCGGTGCTTTTTCGGGTTCCGCTTCCGCAGTCTTCGCAAAGGCCGCGGCGGGAACGACGGAGAGCGCGAGCACAAGCACAAGAACGATGCTGATCAGTTTTTTCATGCTTTCTTTCTCCTGGTTTTTATTGCGGCGATCATTTCAGCGGTCATACATGATCCCTGCCGCTTCATACCAAGGTATTATACCACAGTTTTGCCATGATTTTTGCACGGTTATAAAATATATGATACTCTGTTGCCGCCGGTGATATATCGAAAGCGAAGCAGAAAATTGCAGGTACTCCCCCGCTGTTTTCCGGCCGGCGGGCGGAAGGCGTCTTCGCCGCAGCAAAAAAGCAGGAAGGCCGAAACCTTCCTGCTTTGGGAATTCTTCCTTATTAAATTAAATAATCATTACGGGTTCAGCCTGTCCGGGCTGCGGAAGATATACATCGCTTCCTTGATGGTGAGACCGAGCAGCAGCATAGTGAGACGGTCCACGCCGAGGCCGAAGCCGCCGTGGGGCGGGCAGCCGTATTTGAAGAACTCGAGGTAGAACTTGACGTCCTCGCCGAGGCCCTTTTCATCGGCCTGCTTCTTCAGGATCTCGTAGCGGTGTTCGCGCTGCGCGCCGGTGGTGATCTCCACGCCGCGCCAGATGAGGTCGTAACCGAGGGCGGTGCCGTCCTCCTTGCGCATATGGTAGAACGCGCGCTTTGTGGAGGGATAGTCCACGACGAAGAGGAATTCATGGCCGTAGTGCTTTTTG
>JAEEYN010000168.1 GCA_016288175.1 Bacillota bacterium
GACGGTCTTGCGGCCGATCTTGCCGTAATGGCCGCTGCCGCGTTTGCGGCGGTGAACTCAGGATCGTTCTGCCACGGCGGAAGCGTTGAGGAGCTCTGCCTGTTCATGCTTGCGGCCTCGCTGTATTTTGCGGTCAAAGCGGTCCGTGAGAAAAAGCCCGTCGGCCGCCTGCGCGCCTTTATCATCGGCGCGTTCGGCGCGGCGGCGCTCTGGTCTAAATTCACTGTCTGCGGCTTCTTTTTCGGGCTCTCAGTTTTCCTCTTCTTCTCGGCTTTGGCCGACCGTTCGCGTAGGAAGGCGCTCCTTGGCGATATCCCCGCGTTCATCGGCGGCGCGGCGGCGGTTTCGCTTCCGATACTTCTTTATTTCGCTGTCAACAACAACCTCGGGGATCTGCTGCGCTCCTATTTTTATAACAATATCTTCGCGTATGTTCCCGAAAGCGGGTTTGCCGGCGCAATGATCCGCACGCTGCCGCGGAATCTTCTTATCGGCATCAAGCATTGCTTTACGCGGAATCTGTATGCCGCTCCCTTCTTCCTTCTCATTCCCGCTCATTATCTGATCTTCGGCAGGGAACGGAAGAAGGAGCTGTTTTTCATTGCCTGCTGCGGGTTTTTCCTGCTTTTATCAACTTTCCCGAGCTCCAGGCGGTACGGATATTACCCGCATATCTTCATCGCGTTCGCGCCGGTCGGCATCGGCTGCGCCGCGGAGCTCCTCGGCCGCGCTTTCCGCGCGCTGAAAGCGAAGAAGACGATTTTAAGACTTTGCGCGGGGCTGCTGTTCGCGGGGCTGCTTGCGCTTTCCCTTTTCGTCAACGGCAATACCTACCTTATCGGTTTTCCCCGCGAGGCGATGCCGCAGTACAGGTTTGCCGCGGTGATAAACGAGCGCCCCGGCGCGACGGTTCTGAACTATAATTTTCTTGACGGAGGCTTCTATTTCGCCGCCGACAAGCTGCCCGTGACCAAATTCTTCTGCAGGCTGAATCTCAGCCTTCCCGAGATGGACGGGGAGCTCGACGCCGCTGTCACCGGCCGCACCGTCGATTTCATCATTACCCGCGACGCGCCGCTCGAGGACTTTTTCCCCGGGGAGACCGGCTATCACTGCGCGGACAGGGCGACGATGTATTTCGAAGGATATGACAGAGTGTATTATCTTTATGCCCGTGATGACGCGGGGCATTGACTTACGAATCGGATTTGATCGGGCAGAATCGGAAACCCCGGCGGAGCGCTCCGTCGGGGTTTGGTTGTTGTAAAGTGAAATCGCGGCACGCCGCGGTGAGATCCTCGGGCCTTGCCCTCGGGTGAAATCGAGCGCTGCTTTTTCTTTTACCAGTTTCTATCCTCGTAAGGAGTCGACTCATATCCCTTCTTCTGGAGATTGGCTACCATACGGTCGAGCTTACCCTTCCACATCCTCTTAAACCACTCTGTGTCGCCGAACCATTTTACCAAAGTCGGGCTGACAGCATAATAGGCGCGAATGAATGCGCGGCCGTGCCAAGTACCGGCAAGAGTATTATCACGGTAGCGGCGCAGGGTCCATACTTGCGGACAATCATAGGATCCGTAAACTGCTGTGGCAACATAGCAGCCACCTTTAGATGATTTGGTTGGAGAATTAGCCGCAGTCGCTTTTTCTTTTTCTATTGCTTGTCTGTTTGCAGTCAGCTCTCCTTCCAAGTCCGTCTTCTCATTAGGATGCGTCTCCCAATAAGCAGGATTCTGAGTACGCAGGTAGCCCATAATAGCATTTGTTTTCCATTCAATTATACTAGAAAGTACTTTTTCCCGGCTTATATTTGCTTTTTCCAGCTCTTTCCATGGAGATTTTTGGGCATAATCGCATAGAATCAAGATTGCTTTATGTAAATATGGCTTGTCATCCGTTTTGAGTATTCTGTCAACAGCTTGCTTGAAATAAGCCATTACGCCATAGAACAAAGTGTATGTAATATATTCATCAGTGAATGTCTTTATTACAAAACCTTGCTCTTGCTTAATTATATGGAATGAAAAACTAGATGTAAGCATCTTCCCGATGTCGGTTGCCATCGAAGTAAACAAGTATTCGTTCGGGCGGAGCTTCTGTCGGATATCTAAACCGCAGAACGGACAAACATTAGCGGTGTATGGAATATCGCGCGCACATTTCGGACATGGGATGGTTGATTTAGGCGTCTCGATATCCTCACCAATACTTATTTGAGTCTTGTAAGCCACATCTAAGGTTTCGATCCGTTTCATCAGCACATTAAAAGCAGAATCTCTCTTTGGATTATCCAGTTCACGAAGTGTAATCTGAGCTTCTGAAAATGCGCTATAAAAGTCCGCTTCATAATTATTAGGTTTATCCTGCTTAACTAAATTATAATACTTTGCAGCTGTGCTCCAATCTCCAATATCTTTTGCTTTTCGCGCGTTGATAAGGTTGTTATTAACCGCATCGCTATTGTCAATTTTGACAGTGCCTTCAATCATCAATTTTTTCGCTTCTTCAACAGAATACTTTGTTCCGCAATGCTGACAGATATACAGTCCTTCTTGTTTAATAAGATCATTGCTGCCGCACATTTCACATGTAAGTGTCTTCATTTTGCCCTCCATCATTTTTTATATTTGTTCATAAAATAATCTGAACCGAATCTTATTTTATCCTACTTTATCCTACTTGTCAATACTTAATATGATAATAGAGTATAATATTAAAGAGGTGATAGGTAACAATGAAGCCTTTGAAGGAAAAGATAAGCATAACCATTGACAGTGATGTTTTGGCGGCGGCAAAAGCGGCGGCGGAAACAGACGACCGTTCTTTATCGCAGTTTATCAATATCGCAGTCAAGGCATACCTGTCCGGCCTTCAAACAAACAGTGATGATCAAGAATAGCTTCGATGCTCAGCTTTCATTGAGCTGTTAAAACCGTTATTCACCAACTAACGACCAATACCGTTTTAAACGCACAAGCCCGTCGGAGCGATCCGCCGGGCTTTGGTTTTAGTGAAATCGCGGCTTAAGCCGCGGTGAGATCTTCGGGCAAGCCTTCAGGTGAAATCGAGCGTTTCACGCTCGGGTGAAATTAAATCCACCCACCGGCCGTCGAGGCCGATTTCACCCGCGAAGCGGATTTCATCACGAAGTGATCTCACCCACCCGCAAGGGTGGATTTAGTTGAAAAAAGCACGCTTTCGCGTGCTTTTTTCTGGCAGGGGTACTAAGATTCGAACTCAGAAGAACGGTTTTGGAGACCGCTATGTTACCATTACATCATACCCCTATTCGATTGTGCAAGCATTCTACCATGAAGTTCCGGCAATGTCAATACCCTTTTTCAGCCGACAGATTGCCGTTTCGGCGCGGATAATGACGCTTTTCGCGGGGGAACGCGCTTTCTTTTTCCGCAATTGCTTCGTTTTTCAAAAGCCCGTTCGCTTTTTCAACTGTTCATACGGTATAATATGCTCCGGCGCCGGGATCTGTTCTTCCTTCCCGTTTCGAAGCCGGAGCGGCTGAAAAAAGCTTCCGCGCCTCTCCTCCGCGGGCGTTTTTTCGCCTAAAAGCCCCGAAAAAACCGTTTTTATGCAAAAATTCAAATAAATCGCAGATTAATATAATTGATTTTTTCGTTTTCATGCGTTATAATGTTATTGCAGAATGGGAGTATGGGTGTTTTTCCCCGATTCCCATCTCGAATACTAAATTGGAGGAAGTAAAATGAAAAAGCTTCTTGCTGCAATCGTTGCAGCCGCAATGATTCTTTCCCTTGCGATCGTGGCTCCCGTTTCCGCGGAAACCAGGGATCTTCACGCAACCTTCATCGGCGACACCTGTGAAGGCGAACCCGGCGATTCCGTTGACTACATCGTTTCGATCGACGGCGCTTTCGAATTCCACGGCCTCACCATGGAGATCAACTACGATCCCAACGTTCTGACCCTGAATTCCTACACCCTCGGCCCCGTCCTTTCCGCTCTTCCCACCGGCGCCATGGCGATGCCCGACAACAGCATCTCCGGTTCCTTCCGTCTTGGCGTTATGTGCGCGATGGACGGCATCACCGCGACCGGCGACATGATCACCCTTAACTTCACCATCGCGGATGACGCTCAGCCCGGCACCTACCCCATCGAGTTCGTCATCACCGGCTTCACCTACATGCCCATTGGCGGCGAGGCTGAGGACATCGAGTACGAGCTTGAGAACGGTTCCATCGTAGTTGAGGGCGAAGAGCCCCCGGCAGTCGAGATCATCGACCTCGTTAATATCACCGGCTTCACCGCTCCCGAATGGGGCGCAAACCCGGACTTCGACGTTGAAGTTCCTTCCGATGCACATTATACGATCCGTACCACCGACTGGTTCTGGAGCTACGGCGATGAGGGCGGCCTTCTTGAGGCAACCGACACATACGACAATGAAGATTATGAATACATAATGAACATCATTATCGTAGCCGACGAGGGCTATGACTGGCCCGAAGGTCTGAAGACCGCCGATCTGACCGTTACCATCAACGGCTCCGAAGAATACGTTGGAGAATACTTTGTCGATATTCTCCAGGACGGCACTGAGGTCCTCTGGATCCGCACCGTTCCCTTCACCGTGACCAACCCCGATACTCCTCCGACCGAGGTTCCTCCCACCGAAGTTCCTCCCACCGAGGTTCCTCCCACAGAAGTTCCTCCCACCGAGGTTCCTCCCACCGAAGTTCCTCCTACTGAGGTCCCGCCCACCGAAGTTCCCACCGATCAGCCCACTCCTCCGACCACCGGTGCAATCACCATGATCGGCCTCGGTGTTGCGGCGGTCGCAACCGCAGCAGGCGTTGTCATCTTCCGCAAGAAGGAAGACTGATCCCCCGGATCTGACCGATAAAGTCAAATAACGAAGCAGCCGTGAGTTTTTCACGGCTGCTTTTTGCGCTGTTCCGGCGATCCGTCTTCGAAGGCGCCGCATATTGCGATTGATTTTCCGAAGATACTGTGTTATAGTTTTTATATACGTTCCGCTGATACGCGCCGCCGAGGCGGCCTCCGCTTCTCCGCATGGCGTTATAATGCGGTCTAAGCTCGTACTGCGGCGGACCGCAGGAGAGATCAAATCAAAACGGAGGAAACCCGATATGAAAAAGGATCCGAATGTAATCATCTGCCCCGTCTGCGGGAGAGCGGCCGACAGGCAGTTCGGCTTCTGCCCCTGGTGCGGGAAAGAGTTCGAGCCCGTCCGTCACTGCCCGAACTGCGGCGCCGAGATTGACGGAGAGGATCTCTTCTGCTCGAAATGCGGCGCAAAATGCGGCGATGCGGATGAACCGGCGCCCCATGCCGAAGCCGAAGCGCCTGCCGAACCGCCGAAGCCCGTCGATCCGAGGCTGACGCTGACCTTTATCTGCGCCGACTGCCGCGAAAAACTGACCGGCATCACCGGGGAGAGCTGCCCCCGCTGCGGCGGCACGAACCTCAAGAGCATCTGCCGGAGCTGCGGCTCGCTGAACGATTCCGGCGAAGAGATCTGCCTCAAATGCGGGAAGCCGATCATCGATCAGCCGAAGGTCGTCGATCCGCGGCTGACGCTGACCTTTATCTGCGCCGACTGCCGCGAAAAATCGACCGGCATCACCGGGGAAAGCTGTCCGCACTGCGGAAGCAAAAAACTCAAGAGCGTCTGCCAGAACTGCGGCTCGCTGAACGATTCCGGCGAGGAGATCTGCCTCAAATGCGGAAAGCCCGTCATCGCTCCGCCGAAGCCCTCCGGCGGCAATATCAGAACGGTCCGCATCCCCGAAAAGCCTTACTGTGAAAAAAAGGAACGGGACCTTTCCGAAAAGGCGGAAAAGCTCCGCAAAGAAATGATCTCCATGCTCTGCGTTGCCGGCGCGCTGCTGTTTGTTACGGCGCTGTGCCTGTCCGTTAAAGAACTCGGAAGAACCGATTTCGGCGAATTCTTCCAATATTTTGCCTGGCAGATAATCGCCTGGAGCCTTCTCGGCATCATCGGCGCGATCGTCGTGCTCGGCTACGGTCTGAAGACCGATCTCTATCAGGCGCAGATGATCGACGGCATAGTGAACCTGATCTCCGGCGCGGCCATCGTGATCATCACCATCGCAAGGTGGGACAAGGGCGGCGATCCCGGCATGATGAACCCGTTCGTGCTCGGCGTCGGCATACTTGCCATCATTTTCGCAGGATACAAGCTCTACAAGGCCAACAAGGAAAACGGCTCCGACAACTGAGCAAGAAAACTTCTTACGCCCCGCCCCCTTTCCGGAAGGCGGGGTTTTTTCATCCGCAGCCCCGTTTTTCCTTGCCAACCGCGACGTAATATGCTAAAATACAGGGCGAGAAACGAAAACCGGAGGGCAATATGGCAAAACGCAGAACGCATAAGCAAAAAAAGCGCGGCAGCCGGGGCGCGAGGAAGAAAGCCGACCCCGTCGTGATCCTGCTGCTTGTGCTGCTTGCGGGGCTTCTCGCCGTAACGGTCGTGCTCATCAGCATGTATTATAAAAAGCAGATCCTGTTCTAAGCAATGGAGCAAACCGACAAGGAAAAAAATACGGCAGAGAGGGCCGATGTAATCAGGCGTCAGCTCGCTTCGAGGCTGCCGCTCGCCGTCATTTCGGTGGTCGGGCTCGTTTATCTGCTCATCACCGTCGTACCCCGTGCCGCGGAAAAGGGCGGAAGTTATGCGCTTTATTCGCTCCTTCTCGCCGCCGCGTGGCTGGTCCTGACCGTCAAATGGATCGCCGGGACCGTTTTGCTCTTCCGCCGTTACCGCGCCGACGCCATCCTCGAAAAATCAAGGCCTGAACGTATTTTCGGCATCGTTACAACGGTGCTTGCGCTGCTGCTTGCCGCCGCCTCGTTCGCGGTCTATATGATCGCCGGGAGGAACGGCGCCAATCTTCCGAAATAAACCGCAAAGGAAACCGCTATGAAAGACAGCAAAAAAACCGTCCGCATCGTCTGCCTCGTGCTCGCAGGGCTCTTTATTCTTTCGATCATGATTATCCCGATCGTCTATCTTCTCGGAAAATAACAAATCTGCCTTAAGAAAGGAGCGGTCGTTATGCCCGATTCAACCATCGTATGTCCTGAATGCGCATATGATATTCCCTCCGCCTCCGATTTTTGCCCGTTCTGCGGCGCAAAAATCAAAAAAGAAAAGAAACTCTGCCCGAACTGCGGCATTGAGCTTTCCGAGTCCGACAAGATCTGCCCGGGCTGCGGGATCGATCTTGCGGATAAACGCTGTGCGAACTGCGGCTCTAAGCTGCGGGAGATCGACGTGTTCTGCCCGAAGTGCGGAACAAAATGCGAGTCTGCCGCAGGTGCCGCACCGGCCGAAGCTCCTGCCTCGCCGCGCAAAAGGATTCGCTATACCTGCCGAAGCTGCCTGCACCATTCGTTCGACCTCACTTCGCCGCACTGTCCGAGCTGCGGCGGGCCGGTCGCGCTCGTCTGCCCGGAGTGCGGCAGTTTGAACAAATTCGGCGCAAAAAGATGCTCTTTCTGCGGGTACGTGATTCCCGACGATACGCCGGCTTCTTCCGCCTCCGCTCCGATGCCCGATAAAGGGATCCTCACCGAGAAGCAAAAATCGACGCTCCGCTATATCTGCCAAAGCTGCGGCCACCGTCAATTCGGGCTTAAAGAGAACCGCTGCCTGGTCTGCGGCGGAACGGTTTCGAGCATCTGCTTCCACTGCGGCGAGCTGAACCCCTTTGGCGTTGAGATCTGCGAGCACTGCGGCAAGCCGATCGCTTCCGATGCGGTCAATGAAGATTACACCGCCGGCGCGGTCCGGCCCTCCGGATATCCGAAGCCCATTGATAAAACCGGTCCTTCCGCCGTGCCGCGAACAGGCTATCCATACGAAAAAACCACGACGTCTTCCAAGGATGCTGCAGCGAAAGCCGCCGCCGCGGCACAGTACAGTAAGGCGGATGCCGGCATGAAAATACTGGTAAAAGGCGCCGTCTGCATGCTGATCCTCGATATTATGCTGTTTTTCATCGCGATCGCTTTCTCCGGCGAGGCATCCGTCTCAAGAGGAGGCAGCGACATCGCTTTGTTCTTCAGCGTTTATAAAACGGAGCTGATCATCTGGAGCATTCTCGGGTTGATCGGAAACATCGCGATCCTCGCGAACAACGATCCATTTAAGTATTATTCGGTCGCAATGGCCGACGGCGCTTTTAACCTTATTAAAGGCGGACTGATGCTGATGCTCGTAATCGTGCGCAAGAACTCCGAAAACGGCAAACTGCTGAGCGAGTTCTTCGAATCCACCCATATTCTTTTCGGCCTGATGGTCTTCGTCGCGATCATTCAGCTTTTCATGGGAATCCTGATGCTCACACTTGGCTCAAAAGACAAATAACTCGACCTTCGGCGATCCTTTCCCCCGCTTTGCGAAGATATTTTAAAATATACCGTAAAGCGGGGCTTTTTTCATCTTTTCAACGCGAAAGTGCTGTGTTATAATCATACTGCTTAAATATGCGCCGCACGGGGCTTTGTTCCTTGCGGCATAAAAAACACAAAGGAGATCTACCATGCCTGTCAATCTTAAGGGCCGTTCCCTGCTGACTCTGAAGGACTTCACCCCCGACGAGATCCGTTATCTGCTTAACCTCGCTGCCGACCTGAAGGCGAAGAAGCGCGCCGGTATCCGCGGCGATCTGCTTGCCGGCAAGAACATCGTTCTGCTTTTCGAGAAAACCTCCACCCGCACCCGCTGCGCGTTCGAGGTCGCTGCCTATGATGAGGGCGCGAACGTGACCTTCCTTTCCAACAGCCAGATGGGCAAGAAGGAATCCCTTGAGGACACCGCGAAGGTCCTCGGCCGCTTTTATGACGGCATCGAGTTCCGCGGCTTCAAGCAGGAGACCGTCGAGCTGCTCGCGAAGCATGCCGGCGTTCCCGTTTGGAACGGACTTACCGACCTGTATCATCCCACCCAGGTCCTTGCGGACTGCCTGACCATCATGGAAAACATTGCGAAGCCCCTCAACAAGGTGAAGCTCGTTTACGTTGGCGACGCCCGCAACAATATGGGCAACAGCCTGATGATCATCTCCGCAAAGCTCGGCATGCACTTCGTCGGCATCGCTCCGAAGGCGCTCTTCCCCGAAGAGGGTCTCGTGAACGAGATGCGTGAGCTCGCGAAGGTCACCGGCGCGAAGATCGAATTCAGCGAGGATATCGCCGCCGTCGACGGTGCGGACGCGATCTACACCGACGTTTGGGTATCCATGGGCGAAGAAGCGCAGTTCGAAGAGCGCATCAAGCTGCTCACCCCCTACCGCGTCACCATGGACATGATGAAGATGACCCACAACCCGGACTGCATCTTCCTCCACTGCCTGCCCAGCTTCCACGACCTCGAGACCAGCGTCGGCCGCGAGATCTACGAAAAGTACGGCGTTGCCGAGCAGGAAGTTACCGACGAGGTCTTCCGCTGCCCGCAGAGCAAGGTCTTCGACGAGGCCGAGAACCGTATGCACACCATCAAGGCCGTTATGGTCGCCACCGCGGGAAGATAATCTCCGCTCAGATGTAAAAACCGCTCCTCCGGGTCCGCCCGGGGGAGTTTTCTTATGTCTGCGCCTCCCGTTCACCGCTTTGCCGTAATAATTTGCATAAAAAGGCAAAATTGGCTCTTCACATTTTCCCATTGTTGGGGTATAATGTATATACAATAAATGCAAGCCCCTCCGGAAGGGGGATATCAGGCTTCGTTATTAACCCTCCGGCCGCCCGGCGCGGAGGAATAAGCACTCGAAAGGAGCGACAGAACCATGAATGTAACCATACTCGGCAAAAACATGGAGGTTACCGACTACCTGAGGGATCTCGCCCTCAAAAAGATCGAAAAGCTCGACAAGTACTTCCCGCAGGATACGAACGCAACGGTCGTCATGAGCGTTGAAAAGAGCCGCCACATCATCGAGGTCACGATCCCCTACCGCGGCGGCGTGATCCGCGGCGAAGAGGTCACCGGCGATATGTACGCCAGCATCGACAACGTCGTTGCGAAGCTCGACCGCCAGATCCAGAAGCATAAGACCAAGCTCAGCAAGGCTCTCCGCTATGACGAAGCGCCGGCAGTGCCGGAATACTATGACGATAACGAGGGCCGCGGTCCGGAGATCGTCCGCGTGAAGCGCTTCTCGATGAAGCCGATGAGCGTTGAGGAGGCCATGCTGCAGATGGATCTTCTCGGCCACGATTTCTTCGTTTTCACCAACGGCGAGACCGGCGATATCAACGTCCTCTACGCAAGGAAGGACGGCAATTACGGCCTTATCGAGCCCGATAAATAATTCTTCAAAAGCATTTGAGCCCGGTTAGCCGGGCTTTTTTGTTTGGTTTTGGCTTTCTCGCGGCCAAACCGGGCTTTGCGTTATAATTTTTATTGACCTGACCGAAATAAAGTATTATAATACCGCTAAAAATACGGCTGTTATGAAAGGAAAACCAATGGCATATCGCTATTTTGCCGTGGACGTCGGCGATAAAAGGGTCGGCCTTGCCGTCAGCGACGCGCTCGGCATCACCGCGCAGGGGCTCGAGACCTATCACCGCACCGGCGACGACGAAAAGGACGCCGCCTATATCCGCGATTATGCGAAAAAATACTCGCCCTGCCGCATCGTTTTCGGCATGCCGCGCAATATGGACGGCAGCTACGGCTTCGCTTCCGAAAAAGTGAAGGCTTTCGCTGCGCTCGTGCTCGAAGGCTGGGACGGCGAACACGATTTTTACGATGAGCGGCTTTCGACCGTCGCGGCGGAGCGCGCGCTCTACGAGGCGGAGCTGAACTGGAAGAAGCGCCGCAAGGTCGTCGACAGGCTCGCCGCGCAGGTCATCCTCGAGGGCTATATGACCCTCCACCCGATCCTCTGAGCGAAAAACGAAAAGGAGAAAACCATGGAAGATAATAAAGAATTCATTGAGGAAGAAGAGCTCGAGACCGTTACCCTCGTTACCGACGACGGAAGCGAGGAGGTTTTCTGGCATGTGCTGACCTTCCCCTACGAGGGCGCGAAGTATTCCGCGCTCGTTCCGGAAGCGCAGATCGACGAGGAGGAGCCGGAGGTCATCTTCGTCCGCATCGACCGCGACGCGGAGGGCGACGCCTACATCCCCGTTGAAAACGAAGTCCTGCTCGGCGAGCTTTTCGAGGAATTCGCAAGCCTGCTCGACGAAGCGGAGGAAGAATAAGCCCGGATCCCGGGGGCCGGAGCTCCGGCCCCCGTTTTTGATTTATTGCCATGACTTTTTGGGAACTTCTTCTGACAGCCGTCGCTCTTTCGATGGACGCGATGGCGGTATCGATCGCAAGCGGCCTGACCTCCAAAAAGGTCCGCATCCGCGACGCGGTGCTGATGGCGCTCGCTTTCGGCGTTTTCCAGGCGGCAATGCCGACGGTCGGTTTCTATATCATCCCGCTTCTCAGCAAGGTTTTCGGCAGCGGCGTGGAGGCCTTCGTCCGCTCCGTCGACCATTGGATCGCCCTCATCCTTCTTGCCTTCATCGGCGGCAAGATGATCTATGAGGCGATCCGCAACGAGGAGGAGGAAACGCCGGCCGATCCGTTCCGCATTGGAAATATCCTCATCCTCGCCGTAGCGACTAGCATCGACGCGCTTGCGACAGGGATCGTTTTTTCGAGCTTCGGCTTCTCGACCGGAAGACTCATCTTCTCCGTTCTGCTGATCGGCTGCGTGACCTTCGCCCTTTCGCTTTTCGGCGTGCTCGCCGGCAAAAAGCTCGGCGAACGCTTCAAGCGCTGGGCCGAACTCGCGGGAGGCATCGTGCTCGTTGCCATCGGGCTCAAAATCTTTATCGAACACCTTATAGGAGGCTGATATGGACCGCATAAAACGCATTGAAGAAATGGAAAAGAACCTCGACGCTTCCGCCGCCGCGATCAAGAAGCTCGGCGAAGCGCTCGAAGAATACGAAGCAGCGCAGAAGGGCTATAAAAAGCTTTGCGATTATTACGGCAGTTCGCGCTGGCTCAACGATTTCGAGGCGGACGAAGCCGGAAAGCTCCCCGCCGGGCTGAAGCGCGGCGTGCTTTCGGAGGACGCAGTTTTCGACCTCATCTCCGAAAACCGCGAGCTCGTCGTCAGGATGCTGAAGCTTTCCGCAGGAGCCATCGAAAACGGCCTGCTCTGATCCCTTATTCCCGTTTTTATTAAAGCGCCGCAAGGCCGAAAGGATTTCAAAATGAAAAAAAGAAAGGCCGAAAAAGCAAAGAAGCCCCTTTACCGGCGCATCCTCAAATGGATCGGCATCGTTCTTCTTGCGGTGCTCGTCCTTTTCGCGGTACTGCTCGCGTACCTCACCGTTACCGAGTACCGCCCCGCGGACAAGGAAGCCGTAACACCCGCGAACCCCTATTCCGTCGGCGAAAAGGCCGAGGAATACCAAACCCTCACCGTTGTGACATGGAATACCGGCTACGGCGCCCTCGGCGACAACGCGGATTTCTTCATGGACGGCGGCAAGATGGTCAACACCGCCGATAAGGACCGCGTCAGCGAAAACCTCAACGGCATCATGGGCAAGCTGCGCGAGCTTTCGCCGGACGTCATCTTCCTTCAGGAGACCGACCGCAATTCCGCCCGCAGTCACGGCATCGACGAAGTCAAGTACTTCCTCGACAATCTCCCCGGCTATCAGATGACCTTCGCGAACAATTTCAAAGTCGGCTACCTGCCCTACCCGATCCCGCCGATCGGAAGGGTGGATTCCGGCGTTGCGACCTATTCGCGCTTCGCTTCCGATTCGAGCGAGCGCATCCAGCTGCCGATCCCGTTCTCCTGGCCGATGCGGATAGCGAACCTCAAGCGCTGCCTGCTCATCGACCGCATCCCGATCGCGGGCACCGATAAGCAGCTCGTGCTCGTCAATCTCCACCTCGAAGCCTACGATAGCGGCGAGGGCAAGGCCGCTCAGACCGATATGCTCCGCGAGATCCTCGAGGAGGAGGCGAAGAACGGCAATTACGTCATCGCCGGCGGCGATTTCAACCAGATCTTCTCGAGCGCCGATAAAGCCGCCTATCCCTCCCAGGAGGGCAAATGGCAGTGCGGCGAGATCGACGTTTCCGCCTTCCCCGAGGGCTGGCAGTTCCTGATGGACGCCCGCGTTCCGACCTGCCGCTTCCTCGATCAACCATATAAGGACGCCGAAAAGGAAGGCTTCCAATACTATCTCATCGACGGCTTCATCGTTTCCGCGAACGTACGCGTCACCCGCCTTGAAACGCTCGACCTCGGCTTTGTGAATACCGACCACAACCCCGTTATGATCGAGCTCACGCTCGGCGAACCGCAGTGCTGAATTTGGCCGCAATGAATTATATCGAAGAATACTATAATAACCGGGACGAAGACGCGCGTCTCACATCCCGCCACGGCAGAGTGGAGTTTATCACAACGGTGAAGTACATCCGCGAATGCCTTGCGCTCGCGGGCGGAGATAAGGTCCTCGAAGTCGGCGCCGGGACCGGGCGGTACAGCATAAAGCTCGCGCGGGAGGGCTGCGCCGTCACGGCGGTGGAGCTTGTTCCCCGCAATATCGACGTGCTCAAAAGCAAGCTTGACGGCACGGAAACGCTCGAAGTTTATCAAGGCAACGCGCTCGATCTTTCGGCCTTCCCGGACGAAAGCTTCGATGTTACCCTGCTGCTCGGACCGATGTACCATCTTTACACCTTCGGGGATAAGAAGCTGGCGCTTTCGGAGGCGCTGCGCGTAACTAAAAAGGGCGGTTACGTCCTCGTCGCCTACTGCATGAACGAGCCGACGATCATACAGTACTGCTTTATGGGCGGCGGCCTCGGCGATGTGATCGACAAAGATCTTCTGACGGAGGACTGGCATTGCAAAAGCGAGCCGAAGGAGGTCTTCGAGCTTGTCCGGACGGAGGATATCGCGGAGCTCGACGCGGCGGTCGGCGCGGAGCGGATCAAGCTCGTCGCGACCGACGGCGCGGCGCACTACCTGAAGGAGCTCCTCGATAAAATGGATGAAGCGACCTTTGAAAAATGGGTCGAATACCATCTCGCGACCTGCGAAAGGCAGGATCTTATCGGCGCGTCCAACCATACGCTCGATATTTTGAGGAAAAACAAATGAAAACCAAGGTCAAAAACGTAATGATCGTCAGCCTTTCCTCCGGCATACTCGGGGAAAGATACGTAAAGCACGAGCTCGATATCGGTCTCAAAAGGCTCGAAGCGCTCGGCCTTTCGGTGCGCTTTTCGAAGAACGCGCTCATGGGGCGGAAATACCTCGATGAGCACCCCGAAAAGCGGGCGGAGGATTTTATCGAGGCGTTCCGCGATCCGGACGTCGATTTGATCCTCTGCGCGATCGGCGGGGACGACACCTACCGCCTGCTGCCTTATCTTTTCGGCAATGACGAGCTGAAAAACGCCGTGGAAGCGGGAAAAGACAAGCTCTTCCTCGGCTTTTCGGATACGACGTGCAATCACCTGATGCTGCATAAGCTCGGCCTTCCGACCTTCTACGGTCAGGCTTTCCTGCCGGATATCTGCGAGCTCGATGCCGAAATGCTGCCCTATACGGAGAAGTATTTCCGCGAGCTTATAGAGACCGGACGGATCGGAAAGATCATGCCGAGCAAATTCTGGTATGAGGAGCGCGAAGATTTCAGCGAGAAAGCCGTCGGCACGCCCCGCGTTTCTCATGAAAACGACGGTTTCCGGCTGCTTCAGGGCAGCCCCGTATTCAACGGGAAGATCCTCGGCGGCTGCGTCGAATCGCTCGCCGACCTTTTGCTCGGCACGGATCACCCCGACGAACCCGCCGTCGCCAAGAAATACGGCCTTTTCCCAGATATCGAGGATTGGCGCGGGAAGATCCTTCTGCTCGAATCGAGCGAGCTCAAGATCCCGCCCGAGGAATACCGCCGCGCACTCGAAGCGCTCAAAGCGACGGGCGTTTTCGGCGCGGTAAACGGCATCCTCGTCGGAAAACCCATGGACGAGACCTATATGGAGGAATATCACCGCCTGCTGGTCGAGGTCGTGGACGACCCGAACCTGCCCATCCTTGCGAACATCAGCATCGGCCACGCGGCGCCGCGCTGCATCATCCCCTTCGGAATGTCTGCGGAGGTCGACGCCGCTCATCAGAGCATCGCGTTCTTCGGGGACGAGGACGAGGAACCACATTATTGGGTATTCAGCCTTTCCGAAATGCCGCGAATGAAGGAGCAAATGGCGAACTGGTTCCACGAAAAATGGGGCGTCCCGCTCGAAGCTTATCTCGAAAGCATGGATGAATGCCTTAAGGAAGCCGGTAATGGAAAGGGCAGAAAGCCCTATCCCGAGTGGTTCTGCGCGATCCAGTTCGGGACCGGCCGCATTCTCGGCGGGCTCGGCGTGATCGAAAACGATTTCCATAACCGCAAGGATCTTGCGCCGAACGTCTGCGCCGTCTACACCGAGCCCGACTGCCGCGGCCGCGGGATCGCGGGCGATCTTCTCAATACAGCCTGCTCGGAAATGGCGTCCCGCGGCGTCGATACGCTGTATCTTCTGACCGATCACGAGGGCTTTTACGAGCGCTACGGTTGGGAATTCTGCTGCTTGGCGCTGGGCGACGGCGAGGAAGAGCCGTCGAGGATGTATGTGCACAGATGATCGTTTTCGACAACAAACCGATTTCGGAAAGCCTTCTCCCCCGGAGAAGGTTTTTTATTGCTTTTTTCCTTGAAATATATTCACTTTTCTCTTTACAATCCTTGCCTTTTGGTTATATAATTATCGTGTATGGTTCTGCGAAGCGGCGGCCTTCAACCGAAAGGCGGTCTGCATCGTTATTTTGGTGCGGCCTGCAGAAGACGTCCGCGGCGCAGGCGGCGTTTCCGGCTCCTTTGAGGATCGGCGCCGCTGCCCGATGCTTATACTTCACCGATTACAATAGGAGGCAAAACAATGGAGAACTTTGATTCCCTCAAGAAGACCCCGCTGTTCGAGCGGCATATCGCCCTCGGCGGCAAGATCGTCGATTTCGGCGGCTGGGCGCTGCCTGTTCAGTACCCCTCCGGCATTCTCGAAGAGTGCAAGGCCGTCCGCGAGCGCTGCGGTCTGTTCGACGTTTCCCATATGGGCGAGGTCGATATTTTCGGCGCTGACGCCTATGCGTACGTTCAGAAGATGGTCACCAACGACGTGACAACCATGACTCCCGGCCGCTGCCGCTATGCCGTAATGTGCTATGAAAACGGCGGCGCTGTGGACGACGTTCTCATCTATAAATTCGCGGACGATCACTATATGTTCATCGTCAACGCAGGCAATACCGACAAGGACTTCGCCTGGATGCAGGAGAATGTTTTCGGCGACGTGCGCGTTGAAAACAACAGCGCAAAGTGGGGTCAGCTGGCTCTGCAGGGTCCCGCGCATCAGGCAGTTCTCGACGCGGCGGGTTTTGAGGGCGAGATCCCCGCGAAGTACTATACCTTCACTGAGTGCATGAAGGTCGCAGGCATCCCCTGCCTCGTTTCCCGCACCGGCTATACCGGCGAGGACGGCGTTGAGCTCTACTGCGCGGCGGAGGATACCGTCCGTCTGCATGAGGCTCTTTGCGAAGCCGGCAAGGTCTGCGATATGCTGCCCTGCGGCCTCGGCGCAAGGGACACCCTCCGTTTCGAGGCTTCCATGCCCCTCTACGGCCACGAAATGAACGAGACCATCACCCCCGTTGAGTGCGGCCTTGATTTCGCGATCAAACTCAAGAAGGAATACTTCATCGGCATCGAAGCGCTCAAGCAGCCCCGCACCCGCAAGCGCGTCGGTCTGAAGCTCGTCGGCAAGGGCATCGCCCGTCCCGATGCGGAAGTCCTCTGCAACGGCGAA
>JAEEYN010000169.1 GCA_016288175.1 Bacillota bacterium
CGTTTTCCTTTGCCTCCTCCTTCGGCGGGTCGGCAAGGGCGTTATAGTATTCCGGGGTCCTTTCGCCCATCGCGATATAGAACGCGGCCATCGCGACCTCGATCATATCCTCCGTGGGCTCCTTCGTGGTTATGAGCTGCAGGCCCATGCCCGGCGCGCGGACGGCCTTCGTGAGCCAGTTATCCCTCTTCGCCGCCCAGCGCAGCACCTCGTAGCTGATTCCGGCGATGACGGGGATCAGCAGGATCCTGATCCCGAAGCGGAACAGGAAGGCGAGGACCCTGTTTTCGATCACGAAGCCGAAGCCGTATTGGAAAACGACGTCCACGATCGTCAGAACGAAGATCGAGATCGCCATGACGAGGAAGAGATAGTTCGTTCCGCAGCGGGGGTGCAGGCGGCGGTATTTCATCGCGTTATGCGGGGTGAGCTCGGCCTCCGCCTCATAGCAGGCGATGGTCTTGTGCTCCGCGCCGTGGTACATGAACAGGCGGCGCATGTCCTTGATCCCGCTCATCGCGAAGAGATAGCCGACATAGATCGCGACCCTCAGAAGGCCCTCGACGAGCGAACGCCAGACGCTCTTGCTTTCCCCGAAAATGAGGGAAGAGAGCAGCACAGGCAGGAACACGAAGAGGCCGACGGCGAGCAGGACGCCGAGCACGACGCCGACGCCGAGGATGATGCTTTCGATGCTTTTGCCGAAGGTTTTCGAAAGCCATTTTTCGAATTTCGTCGGCTCCTCATCGCCGAGGAGGTCCTCGCCGTACATCTTCGCGGACTGGGTGGTGCACTTCATGCCCGTCGAGAGGGATTCGATCAGCGCGACGACGCCGCGCACGATCGGCCAGCCGAGGAAGGTCCCCTTCTGCGCTTTGGATCTTTGTTTATTGTATGTTGTGACGATCTTGCCGTCCGAACGGCGCACCGCCATCGCGATGCCTTCGTCGGATTTCATCATCACGCCTTCCATGACGGCCTGACCGCCTACAGAACAGCGTCTCATATTTTCTCCTTAGTATGGTTTGGCGCTCAGGCCTTTGTCCAGGTCGTGCCCTCTTTCGAATCCTTGAGGGTGACGCCCTTTTCGGCGAGCTCGGCGCGAATCTCGTCGGCACGCGCCCAGTTCTTCGCCTTTTTCGCTTCCGCGCGCTCGGCAATCAGCTTTTCGACGTATTCGGTGAATTCATCGCTCTCTTCCGCCTTCTCTTCGCTTCCGATGAGGCCGAGGGAAAGCACGCGGTCGAAGTCCGCGATGAGCGCGAGCTTCGTTTTGCCGCTCATATCCGCCTTAAGAAGGTCGTAGAGCACGGTGAGGCCGAGGGAGGTGTTGAGGTCGTTGCCGACGTTTTCGATGAATTTCGCTTTGTATTCATCGAACTTTTCCTGCTCGAGCTCGCCTTCGTCCGCGATGGCCGCGATGCGGTTCTTGAGCCTTTCATAGGCCGCCTTGGAGTTGTCGAGGGTCTCCCAGGTGAACTCGAGGGGCTTTCTGTAATGGCTCTGGAGGCAGAACATCCTGTAAACGAGCGGGTCGTAGCCCTTTTCCTTCAGCACGGAAACGGTCAGGATATTGCCCTTGGATTTGCTCATCTTGCCCTCGCGGTCGTTGAGGTGCTGAACATGGAACCAATGGCTGCACCAGCTGTGGCCGAGGGCGGCTTCGCTCTGGGCGATCTCGTTGGTGTGGTGCGGGAAGATATTGTCCACGCCGCCGCAGTGCAGGTCGAGGTATTCGCCGAGGTGCTTCATGCTGATCGCGGAGCATTCGATATGCCAGCCGGGATAGCCGACGCCCCAGGGGCTCTCCCATTTGAGCTCCTGGCTTTCGAACTTCGATTTCGTGAACCAGAGCACGAAATCCGTCTTGCTGCGCTTGTTGCCGTCCTCGTCGACGTCGTCGCGCACGCCGACGCGGAGGTCATCCGCGCTGTGGCCGGTGAGGGCGTAATAATCCCCGAGCTTCGAGGTGTCGAAATAGACGTTGCCGCCGGCTTCATAGGCGTAGCCGTTTTCAAAGAGCTTTTCGATCAGCGCGATGTATTCCGCGATGCAGTGGGTCGCGGGCTCGACGACGTCCGGCGTTTTGATGTTCAGCATTTCGCAGTCCTTGAAGAAGGCGTCCTCATAGAACTTCGCGAGCTCGAGGACCGTCTTGCCCTCGCGCTTAGCGCCGGCGACCATTTTATCCTCGCCGGTGTCGCCGTCACTCGAAAGATGGCCGACGTCCGTGATGTTCATCACGCGCTTGACGTCATAGCCGATATAACGGAGGAATTTTTCGAGCACGTCCTCCATGATATAGCTGCGGAGATTGCCGATATGCGCGAAGTGGTAGACGGTCGGGCCGCAGGTATACATCGATACCCTGCCCTCCTCGCGCGGGATGAATTCATCAACGGTCTTCGTAAGCGTGTTGTAGAGATAAAACTTATCCATATTTCCTTATTCCGTATAGATTTTTTAATCGAGAAGCATATCGTTCTTTTTGATCCAGCCGATCCTGCGCAGCAGCTCGCTGAACAGAAGCGCGAGAAGGCCAGGAGCGACGATGTGCAGCAGCAGGACCTTGATGAGGATCATCCACCACTCCGTGCCCTCGCCGAGCATGGTGGTGAAGGTGCCGATCTGGCCGACGAAACCGCAGGTGCCCATGCCGCCGGCGATGCCGATGTTCTTCATCTGGAAGATCGTCGTGCCGAGGGGGCCGAGGATCGCGCTCGCGAGAACGGGAGGGATCAGGATTTGGGGATGCTTGAGCGCGTTGGGGACCTGGAGCATCGAAGTGCCGAGGCCCTGGGAAACGACGCCGCCCCATTTGTTCTCGCGGAAGCTCGAAACGGCGAAGCCGACCATATGGCAGCAGCAGCCGATCGTCGCGGCGCCCGCGGCAAGCATCATGCCCGTGCGGACTTCCGCGTTCGGCGCTTTGTCGATGTTGAAGATGATCGCCGCTACGGCAGCGCTCGAGATCGGCGCTGTGAGGATCAGGCCGAGCGCGACGGAGATGATGATGCCCATCGGGATCGGGCTCAGATAGGTCGCCATGCCGATCTTTTCGCTGAGCCATGCCATGAACGTTCCGAGAGGTCCGCCGATCAGGTAGCCGATGAGGCCGCCGGTCATCAGGCAGGTCAGGGGCACGACGATGATATCGACCTTGGTCCTGCCTTCAACAAGCCTGCCGAACTCGATGCCGACGATCGCCGCGACATACGCGCCGACAGGGCCCGCGCCGCCCGCGCCGCTCATATAGCCGATCGCGCCGACAACGACAGCGGAGCAGAGGGTGAAGGTTTTCGCGCCGAGAGCGAGAGCTATCGCGGCGCCGATCGCACCGCCGATAACATAGCCGTTCTGGCAGACGGATACGACGAAATTGAGGAAGTTCTGCAGCGGCTCCCAGGGGATGCGCGCGAACTGGGCGAGGATCGTGCCGATGAGGAGCGAAGCGAAGATACCCTTCGCCATCGCGCCCATCGCCTTGATGAAGTATCTGTCGGCGTAGTAGCCGAGGGCTTCCTTGAAGGTGCGCTTCGGTTTCGCTTCCTTTTCGGCGGCCTTGGCGGGCTTCTGCTCGCTCTGCGCGCCGCGGATGGGCTCCGCGCCCTTCACTTCGGCCCTGCGGCCCTTTTTGCTGTTATGCGACGGTCTTTTCATACTGCCTCCATATTATTCCGATGATCGGCGGAAATGCCGCCGTGAGGGATCATTCCCGGTCGTTTTTCGGGGTCGCCTTGATGTCGTCGACGGTGGGTTCGTCGTCGTCGAAGACGAACGCGGCGTTCGGGGATTTCCTCGGGCCCGCGGTGCCGGTCGCCTGCGCCTTGCGCTTCGCTTCGACGTCGGTGCACCTGCGCAGCAGGATCAGAGCGGCGATGAACACAACGAGCATCGCGCCGAAGAGGATGAAGTTGACGAGCTTCAGCTTGCCGTAGCCGTCGAGGGCGGCAACGACGCCGGTCGCGATCATGAGCAGGGCGACGACAAGGCAGGTCACGCGGATGATGGTCCTATGCTTCTTCTCCATGCCTTCCTTGACGAATTCGGATTCATACAGACGGCCCCTGCCGGTGATCGCCGCGAAGAGCAGATACAGGCCGGTGCCGAGCATGATGATATCCCAGATCGAAAGGCTCTGGCGGATCACGTTGAGCTTCGCAGTTTCGATCGCGCTGCCGTCAAAGGCTTTTGCGTCGATCTCGATCGAGCCGAGCTCGGGGGAGATGATATGCAGATAACCGACATAGCGGTTGCTTTCGTCGGTGATGATCTCGCAGGTATACTCCTTCGGATCGATAACGTTCCCCTTCTCGTCCTTGAGAACGGCTGTCATCTCCGCGATGTTTTTGCGCTTCTCGGTAACGGTGACAGGCTTGCCGTCCTCGCCGACGGGAGAGATGCCGTCCTCGCCCGCGGGGGCGGGAACATTCGCTTCATACTCTTTGTCCGTCAGCATGACTTCATCGGCGCCTTCGAAATAGAAGTAGCCAATCACGGTATCGGTGTTGACCTGGATCTTTTCGGAACCGAGCTTCAGGATGAGCTTGCCGCCGTTTGTCGGCGTCTTGTCCTGGAAGTCGATCTTCGTGTTGGTCTGCTGATTCGAGCCCATGCCCATCAGGCAGGCGGTGAAGACGGAGCAGACGAGGATCAGGACCGCCGAAAGGGCGATGATGCGGGTAACTGTTTTCTTCATTGGATGGTCCTCCGGTTTTTGTTTGCTTTTACAGGCAATTTTAATATTCCGTAACTTTGTTCATGAAGTCCTCCCGGATGCGGAGCGCGCGGCAGATCTTCAGCGCGTCGCGCGGGGGATTGACCTCGGAGCCGGCTTTGAAAAGGCCGTAATCCATGAATCGGGCAAGCATTTCCTGCGGAGAGCTGCCCGCTTCGGGCGACGAAAGCGCCGCGGTGAGCGCCGCTTCGTTCGCGTTTCGAAGGCCCATGACCTGGTAATGCACCTTCGCAAGGCAGGCCACGTCGTCGAAATGGGTGGTGATTAGGGCGTAGGTATCGCCCGTTTCGTTGAAATAGCGCACGGCGCCGCGCACAAGGGCGGAGCCTTCGTGGGGATTCGTGCCGCGGGCGAATTCATCGAGGAGTACGAGGGAGCCCTTTTCCTTCTCCGCCGAGGCGAGGATGCCGTTGAAGCGGACCATCTCCCCGCCGAAGCTCGAAAGGCCGCCCCGGCTGTCCTCCATATCCTCCGAAAGAAGGTGGATCTCCGGCAGCAGCGGGAGCGCGGCGAAGGAGCAGAAAACGGGCATGCCGCAGACTGCGAGGAAGGCGTTCAGCGCGAGCGTTTTCACGGCGACGGATTTGCCGCCCATGTTCGCGCCGGTGATGACCGTCGAGCCGGGCCCGAGCTCGATTGAGACCGGGGTGAAGCGCCGCCCCTTTTCGCCGAGGACAGCGGCTGTTTCCGGGTTCACCATGGCTTTGAATACGATGCGTTTTTCCCCGTTCTCCGGCAAAATTTCGGGAACGGTGCCGCCGAGGGCGAGTATCAGCCTTGCCTTCGCGGCGGCGTGGTCGAGCCTTCCGATGCTTTCTATTAGCTCCTCCGCGCTTTCGGCATGGGCGGAAAACGCCCTTGTCATCTCCCCGCGCAGGCGCAGCTCCTCGTTTTCCTCCATCGCGGCAAGGTTCGTGCGCTCCGCCGAAAGGCGGTCCCTTTCCGCGCCGTTTTCGGCGGCCGCGGGAAGCGCGCGGAGGGCGAGATCGACGGCCTTGCGCCTTCTGCGGATCTCCGCAAGGCGAGGCGACGCGCCGTCCGGAAGGCGGAAGGTCTGCGCGCGCATGCCGTCGGGGTCGAGGATATCGAGCGCCTCGGGAAGGGCGAAGATATTTATCCCCTCGAGCTTATCCGCGAAGGGCAGGGCGGAATACGCCGCTTCGAGCGCTTCGGCGAGCATCAGAAAGCGCTTCACTTCGAAAAGCTCGATATCCGAAAGCGCGGTCTCGCGGCTCCTTTTGAGGGACCGGCGGATATCCTTGAGCTGCATCAGCGCCCTCGCGAGCGGACCGAAGGCGGCGGGATCGCGCGAAAAGGCCTCCGCGAGAGCGGAAATATTCCGGAATTCGGCCAAAAGCGCCTCCCTTTCGGAGGGGGCGTACGGCGCGAGCCGGCGCTTCTTCTCCTCCCCGAAGGGGGACCAGGGCTCCAGCTTACTGAGCACGTGATCGAAGCCGATATTCGCAAGCTGCTTTGCTTCAAGCATCGGGAATTTCCTTTTTGACGTCCAGAACGGGCACTTCTTCGGGGATCGCCCGGCGCACCGCTTCGAGGAACCTTTCTTTATCGTAATGCGCTCCGTAGGCGGAGAAGGGGTTGACCGTCACCGCAAGGAGCTTCGTGCTTTGAAGAACGGTGAAGCCCGCCCCCGCACGCAGGAATTTTGCGTAATTCTTTTCGGAAACAAGGAGCCTGCTGCCGTCCTCGCAAACGGCTTCGAGGCCCGAAAGCGCCCTGCCGGCGGCAAACAGCGCCTCGAGGTTCGCGTCCGTGAC
>JAEEYN010000170.1 GCA_016288175.1 Bacillota bacterium
GTAATACTGCCTTTCGACGACCTTGCCCTTCGAGCTCGAGGCGTCGATCATCATGCCGTTGCCGCTGCAGATGCCGACATGGCCGTAGTAAACGATAACGTCGCCCTTCTTGATGTTGTTGAAGTTCGTGTTGCGCTGATACCTCGAAACATAGCGCCAATAGTAGCTTGTAAGATAGCCCTGGGAAACGCCGGCCTGATTAAGGCACCAAAAGACAAGACCCGAGCAGTCGAATTTATTGGGGCCCTTCGCGCCGCGGACGTATTTGCAGCCGAGCCTGCTCCTTGCGATGGAGATGAAGCGGTTGATGCGTTGTTCGACGCTTCCTCCTCCGCCGCCGCTCCCGCCGCCGTTGTTGCCGCCGCCGCTCCCGCCGCCGTTGTTGCCGCCGCCGTTGTTGCCGCCGCCGTTGTTGCCGCCGCTGCTGACGGGCGCTTTTGCGCGGACCGCACTGTCGCTGAACAGCTTGTTCATCGTGTTCCTGCCGACTTTGCCGTCGATATCGAGCCCGTTGTTTTTCTGGAAGAGCTTGACGGCCGCTTCAGTCGTGGAAGTGAAGTAGCTGTTGACGTCCGATGCACGCAGGTAATTGAGCTTGTAAAGACGCTTCTGGACGTTCAGAACATCGCTGCCCTGCATTGAGATCGAAAGGGCGTTGCCGATCGCGTCGCTGCTCATCAGCTTTTCGCGGGTCGTCGGGCCGAGGTAGCCATCCTCAACGAGCTCGTTCTGCATCTGGAAACGGCGAACGGCCATCCTCGTGTCGTTGCCGAAAACGCCGTCGGGCTCGGTCGTCAGATAACCGAGCGCCTGCAGCCTCTTCTGGAATTCGAGGATCTTATCGCCCGTGTCGCCGAGGCCGAAGGCCTTCGCGATACAGTCGGGATTATAGAGGGCTTCTTTTGTGTTCTTGCCGACCTTGCCGTCAGCATCGAGATGGTTCGAGCTCTGGAAATCCTTAACGGCGTCTTCGGTAACTTCGTCGAAAACTTCGTCCGCGTTGTCGAGATAGCCAAGCTCATAGAGTCTCTCCTCGATATCGAGAACGTCGGTTCCCTCGTCGCCGACAGTGCTGAGATAAACCTTTGCGTCGTTGCTGAAGAGGGCGTTATAGGTCGCGTTGTTTAGCTCGCCCGTAACGGGGAGGTCGTTCCTGCGCTGGAAGGCTTCGAGCGCGCCGCGGGTGATGGAGCCGAAATAGTCGGTCGGCTCGTCGGGGTCCATGTACCAAAGCAGCATCAGCCTTTCCTGAACGCCCGGGATGATGTCACTGTGCTCATGGTAGTTCGCGACGATCAGCTTATCGCTCGCATACGGCACGGGCGTGATCTCCGGCAGGGGGGTCGCAACGTCGACATAGGGCTCCTGCGTTTCGATCGGCGGGAATGTTTCCGGCGGGATGTCCTCGCCGGGATCGGGGGTCTCTTCGGGGACCTCGGTGATAACGGGCTCATTGGTCGGAATGACCGCAACGGAGGCTTCCTCCGTTTTGTTTCCGCAGCCGGCGGCGGGCACGAGCAGCATGGTCATCATTGCTGCCAGCAATACCGCGATCAGGCGGCTTCCGGCTCCCTTCCTTGATTCGTGTTTGCCTTTTTCTCTCTTAGCGGCCCGCACGCACTCGGCGCTTGTTTCTTCGTGGACCGTTCTTTTCGATAACAGTCTGTTCATACTGCCTCCTTTCGGTTTTTCGGAGCACGTTCTGCTTCCGCTCTTTCCGGAGAGAACTTTTCCCTCCGGTGCGGCCGCCCAAAACTCAACTTACAAAAACGGGACCTCAAACGGGCGGTCGGCGCGGGCGCCCGGTTTCCTCTCAAACCGCCGTCCGCTTCCGGCAATGCTCCAATTATGCGCCTGCGGCAATACAGGCGGGCGAATACCGCGCTTCTTCGCGCCTCCCGGCCACACCGGTTCACGGGGCTTTACGCAGGATCCGCCGTCGGTTCATAGGCCGTCCGAACCGATTTCGAACGACCATATTAACCGATTCTCCGTATATTGTACCATACTATTCTCAAAAATGCAAATACTGTTTATAAATTTCAAAAAAGAGGTGCGCTTTTTTGCAGATCCGACGTCCGTTTTTGCTGAATATGTTTATGTTTTTCAAAGCTCATCTCGTCTTTGCGCAGGATACGCGCCGGAAAAGAGGAGGGGGTATAACAGAAAACGAACCGCGGCCGAAACCTCGGTTCGTTTCTTTGTTGATTTGGGCTCGTTTTTCATGGGATCACCAGGCCAAGCCGGGTCGGACTCACGAAAAACGCGGACCGGCCGGCGTGATTACTCAGCCGGCTGCTCGATCTGCTCGTTCTCCTTCTCTTGCTCTTCTTCATTCTTGCCGCATGCAACGATGGCGGTGAGAGCGAAAGCGACGAGCATCACGATGGCGGTGACCTTGACGAATGCCTTCTTCATAATATTGTTCCTCTTTTCAAATATTTACTCCGCATATGCGAAGCATATTCGCATTATAGCACACGCGGTCGGGCGCTTCAAGTGTTTTCAGGCCGCATATACCATATATCTGCAAAATTGTTACAAGCTCCGTTTTTCGGCATAATTTGCGCGGCGTTTTTCGGGGTTCGGAACACGGTATCAGTGGCGCTTTGCGGCCTCAGGAGACCCTTGAAAGAGCGAGCGGGAAGACCTTCGCGCCGAGGTCGCCGGGCCTCGGCGACACGGGCGAAAGGCTGACGCTTCCGCCTTCTTCGCGGACGGTGTATTCGCGGTAGTTTCCGAAATTGTCCATCGTGAGGCGGCTGCCTTCGACCGTGTAGCTGCCCTCCGCGGTGTATTCCCTCGCGATGCTGTTCGTGTCCATCGTGTACTTGAGCAGTCCGGCCATGGTTTTGAGCATCCCCCAGCTGCGAACACCGGTGATGTCGATGATCTTCCCCTTGCCGAAGATGTCGCTTTCGGTGATCTCGGAAGGATCTTTGCCGTAGACCTCCGCCGCGTATTCGATGATTGCGCGCTTGATGGCCTCCCAATTGTTGTCGATCATCCGGTCGACGCAGTTCTGCACCTGCTTTCGGTCGACCTCGGTCCTATAGCTGCCGTCGCGATAGAAATCGGCGGTAAAATCGACCTCCATGCCGACGAATTCGATCCGCCCGATGTCCATATCGAAGCTTCCGAGCGAGTTGACGAGCTCGACCGCGACCAGCGGAGCGATGTTCATCCTGCCCTTCCACGAGCCGGCGATATCGACCGTCGGTTCGGCCGTCGGCGCGGGAGTCGGCTCCAATGTCGGCCCCGCCGTCGGTCTCGGCGTGACCTTCGGCGTCGGTTCGGGCGTTGTGCGCGGAACGGGCGTCGGCGTCGGCCGTAGAACGGGTGCGGCAGTCAGAACGGGGAGCGCGGCTTCGGTCCGCTTTTCCCTCTTCCTCGCAGGCTCGGTCTTTCCGCAGCTGCAGGCCGCCAAAAAGGCGAACAGTACCGCCGAGGCAAGAAGCAGGGCGAGCAAATTCGGGATCCTGTTGCGGTTCGTCATGCTTTTCCTTTCGCGCGGTACCGTTCGGTTCGGCTGTAATTACTTGGTTTTTTCGAGAACGAGCGGGAAGAGCTTCGCCGAGGGATCGTTCTCATCGAGTTTCTCGGGGGTGAGGGTCAAGGTCGTTCCTTCGAGCTTCGCGGTGAAGTCCTCGATCGATTTATAGAAGCCTTCCATCTTAAGCTTGTCGCCGCTGACGGTGTACTTGCCCTCGCTTGTGAACTTCTTGGCGATCTCGTTGGCGTCGATCATAGGGGTGAGCCTCTTGATCATACCCATGAGCGTATCCCAGTCGGTCACGCCGGGGAGCGGGATATAGCCGCCGAAAACCATCTCGTCGGTAACGGCGGAGGCGTCGATGCCCTCTTCGCCGGCGACATAGGCGATCACGGCCTGCTTGATGGCGTCCGCGTTGCTGTCGACCATAGTATTGATCTTGTCGCTGACTTCCTCGCTCTTCACTTCGGCCTTATAGTTCCCGTCCTTGTCGAAGGTGACGGTCATGGTGACTTCGGAATCCTTGAGAACGATGGTGTTGAGGTCCATTTCGATCCCGCTCGCGAGCGGCGTGTCCGCGATCGCGGCAATGATCGCCGGCCCGAGGTCGACCTTCGCCTTCCATTCGCCGACAACATCGAGCTCGTTCTTCTTGCAGGCACCGAAAGCGCAGACCGCAAACGCGGCAAGAAGCGCCGCGGCAATGAGTTTGACGAAAAGATCCTTCGCGTTTTTCATTTTCAGTTCCTCTTTTCCGGATTTGATTCCTTTTCGGCTTTACCGGGCCGTGATCAAAAGGATCCTTATTATTATACCATATACTGTTCCTTCGTTCAAGCGCTTTCCCCTTTCACGCTTTTCGGCGAAAAGAAAAGCTCAAGACTGTTGCCATCCGGCCGGAACTGTGGTAAAATATAGTATATGGCGAATTCTGCGCGGCCGAATCGGCCATTCGGCGCTTAAATAAAACCAGCGGGAGGTAATACCATGTATAATGTGATCACGATTTCGAGGCAGTTCGGAAGCGGCGGACGCGAGCTCGGAAGGCGTCTTGCGGAGGAACTCGGCTTCGCTTATTACGACGACGAGATCATTGCGGAGATCTCCAAGCGCACCTCCCTTTCGGAGGAATATGTTCAGCAGATCGTCGAGCACCGCCCGGTGACGCTGATGCCCATCACGATCGGCCACAGCTTCTACCCCGTCCAGCACCCGCTGATGGAGCAGAGCCAGAACATCTACCAGGAGCAGGCGGAGATCATCCGCGAGATGAGCGAAAAATCGCCCTGCGTCATCGTCGGCTGCTGCGCGGACTATATCCTCCGCGACAAAAAGCTGCTGCGGCTGTTCGTTTTCGCGGATATGCAGTCCAAGATCGAGCGCTGCCGCCTCAAGGGGCCGGAAGAGGAGCATCTGAGCGAAAAACAGCTCCGCAAGAAGATCATCAAGGTCGAAAAGAACCGTGCCAAGTATTATGAGTTCTATACCGGCCGCGCCTGGGGCGACAAGCTCAACTACGACCTTCTCATCAACACCACCAATACCGACATCAAGCTCATCGTCAGCGTTATCAAGAGAATGTTCGACAAAAACGTCATCGCGGAAGCAAAGGCAAAGGAATAAACGAACGGAAACGGCAAAGGCTCCCTTAGGGGAGCCTTTTTATTGTATTCCGTGAAAACGTCCGTGCCTTCGGCCTTCGGTTTTTACCGCTCTCCTCGCTTTGCGAGAAGCCGTTTTTCCGCCGCCGAAACAGCGTAATACATCACCGCGGCGAGGACGGACAGCACGGCGATCGACGCCATCACAAGGTCGAGCTTGAAGACCTGCCCGCCGTAGACGATCAAATAGCCGAGCCCCGCCCGCGAAACGAGGTATTCGCCGACGATGACCCCGACCCAGCTCATGCCGACGCTGAGCTTCAGCGCGCCGATGAGCGTCGGCACCGACGCGGGCAGAACTACCTTTATAAATATCTGCCCCTTCGCCGCGCCGAGGGTGCGCATCAGAAGCTGTTTTTCGCCCGAAATCTCTGAGAACCCCGTCAGAACCGTCATCACGGTCACGACCGTTGAAACGAGCAGCGCCATAACGACGATCGCGCGGATGCCGCTGCCGACCCAAACGATCAGGATCGGCCCGAGAGCGATCTTCGGCACGGCGTTCAGAACGACCATGTACGGATCGAACACGCGGCAGAGCGTCGGGCTCCACCACATTGCCGCCGCCGCGAGCGTCCCGAACAGCGTTCCTAGCGTGAAACCGAGCACCGTTTCGAGCATCGTCACGCCGATATGATGAAACAGCTCCCCGCTTTGATACAGCCTCGCCGTCGCCGCCGCGACCCGCGAAGGGCTGCTGAAGATGAAATCGTTGACGAGCCCCGTACGCGCCGCGACCTCCCAAAGAAGGAGGAACCCCGCAAGTATCGCGAGCCGGACCGCCGCAATGAGCCGGTCCCGGCGGGCAAGTTTTTTAAGGTACGCGCGCTGCTCCGCGGAGACCTGCCGGGCCTTGCTTTTTTGCCTTTTATTCTTCGCTTCCATCGCCGAGGCCTCCCTCCAGCTCGCTCCAGACGAGGTCGAAATAATCGTTGAAGCGAGGCATGCTCCGCCTTTCGATCGGCGAAGCTTCCCTTCCGTCCGCGCCGCGAAGGTCGATCGCGATCTCCTTCTTCAGCCGCGCCGGGCGTTTCGTGAAAACAAGGATCCGGTTGCTCATCGCGATCGCTTCCGAGATATCATGCGTCACGAGCACCGCCGTATATCCGCCGTTTTTGATGATCGAATGCACCTCCCCCGCGAGCAGCAGCCGCGTTTGGTAATCGAGCGCGGAAAACGGCTCGTCGAGCAGCAGCAGCTCCGGCGAAAAGGCGAGCGTCCGCGCGAGCGCAGCCTTCTGACGCATCCCGCCCGATAGCTGGCGAGGATAATGCCGTTTGAAATCGGAAAGGCCGCAGAGCCCGATCAGCTCATCCGCATAGGCTCGGGTCTCCGCCGTCAGCCTGTGCTTGACCTCCAGCCCGAGAAGCACATTGTCCTCGATCGTCCGCCAGTCGAGAAGATGGTCGCGCTGCAGCATATAGCCCGTCAGATCCGCCCGTGGGTCCGGCTTTTTCCCGAGGATGCGCACCTCGCCGGAGCCCGGTTCGACGATTCCTGCGAGCATGGAAAGAATACTCGTCTTGCCGCAGCCCGAAGGCCCAACAAGGGAAATGAACTCGCCCTTCCGCACCGTGAAGGAAACCCCCGCGACCGCCGGCGTCTCCCCGCTTTTTTCATGGTAGACGAGGCGGACGTCTTTTACCTCCGCCACCGTTTCTTCCCGCTTTTGTTCCGGGCCGCCTCCGGCCCCCGCCGTTATCTCCGCCATTTTCTTCCTCCCGCCGATCATATTTGCGCAAAGCTTATACTTTCACATTATTCGCGCATGGCGGTCTCTGCCACCTTTTTCTCCGCCGGAAGCCGAAACGGCGCTCGGATACCGCGGCGCCGCTGCGCACCGTCCGCTCCCGCGCCGAAAGAACATACTCATCGATGTTTAATTTGATCCCCTGTTTTTTGCGGTTTTCTTCTGCGTTTTGTTATTGAAAAGCCCTGCGCCATGTGATATAATAATGCTTGTAGATATATTATATCGTATAATATTACATAGGGAGGACTTAACATGAAAAGGAAACTGATCTGCCTGCTCGCCGCAGCGGCGATGGTGTTCGTGCTTCTGCCGGCCGCCGTCTTCGCCGCGCCGGAAAAGGCGCCCGCAAATCCGCAGACTTTAGCGCTTGAGCCGGCCGCGCCGGACGGCATCGAAGAAATCACGCTGAAGAACATTAAACCCCTCGCCGAGCCGACAAAAGCCGCTGTGGCATTCCGGGCCTTCGAATTCGAATACACGGCCGAAGGCCAGTTTGAAAACGAATGGCTCCTCTATGACGGCGACGGCGACGGCTACAACTGGAAATGGTGGGGCTACGGCGTCAACCAGACCGACGCCAAGCTTTCCGTTCAAGGCAACGGCTGCATCTACTCCCAATCCTACGACAACGACACCTACACGTCCCTGAGCCCGATAAACTTCGCGATCTCCCCCGCCGTGGACCTGCCCTCCTACGGCAGCCCGTACATGACCTATTACGTCCGCGCGACCGATCCCGATTACTGTGCCGAGCATTACGATATCTATATCGGCACGGAGCGTCAGATCGGCTCCGATATGACCCTGCTTTATTCTGAGACGCTGAGCTCCGCCGGCTGGCAGCAGCGCACGATCGACCTTTCCGATTATGCCGGGCAGACCGTTTATATCTATCTCCGCCATCAGTGCTCGGATCAGTTCATTATCGCGATCGACTATATCCAGTTCTGGGCAGAGGAACCGGCTTCCCTTAATTCCGCGGCAAACGGCCCCGGAAACAATCTGCTTTTCACCACCGAGGGCAGCTATCCCTGGGTTGTTGCTTACGACGGAACCGAGCCCTACGTAAAGAGCAGCAACGAAGGCGTCGCGAGCTCCTCCTCCACGCTCACCTCCTCCGTCAACGCGCAGGCCGGCGATTCGATCGCCTTCGATTTCAAGGCCTGGGGCGAAGGCACCTCCACCCTTTGGGATAAATGCAGTTTCTCCGTCAACGGCACGGAGGTCGCGGCATGGGGCGCCTACGACAACGAGAACTGGGAGACCTTCAGCTACACCGTCCCGGAGGACGGCACATACAGTCTCACCTGGACTTATTCCAAGGACAGCTCCGTCAACAAGCCCGGCGACTATTTCGCGATCAACAATGTCCGTCTTGAAAAGGGCACTCCCGAAAACCTGATTGCGGGCTATTATTTCGAGGATGACGGCACCGGCAATCCCTCCTGGCGCAGCAACTGGTACCAAGCCGACAACGACGGCGACGGCAACCAGTGGGTCTGGGCCTATAACGAAGGCCTTGCGCCGTATGTCTACGAAGGTTCCGGCATGTTCGCCTCCCTGTCCGTGCTGAACGGAACGGCGCTTACGCCGGATAACTTTGCGATCGTCGGCCCGATCACGCTCAAGGGCTATCAGAACGTTCTCTCCTTCCACATGGGCGGCATCGGAAACTCCAGCCAGAATCAGGAGCATTTCCGCGTATACTACAGCACGAGCCTCAACGGAAGCAGCTGGACCTCTCTCACGAACGAGATCACGACGAACGGCGAGTTCCAGCACTACACGGTCAACCTCGACAGTTTAGCCGGGCAGACGATTTACATCGCTTTCCGTCACTATAACTGCACTAACCAGAACATGCTCCGCCTCGACGCGGTCGAGTTCTTCGGCACCGATGAAGCGCCGGCGCCGATCGAGGAAGTCGATATTTACGGTCTCCCGTATCCCGAATGGAACGCCGTTCCCGCGACGGACCAGTACGTTCCGGAAGGAGTGCATTATACGCTCAACAACTGCGCATGGGGGTATCGCGATGTCAATACAGGCGCGGGCGGGCAGATGACGGAGGGCATGGTATTCGATAACGAAAACTACGAATACTATATGGTCTTCCTGATCCTTGCCGATCCCGGGTATTCTTTCGCGGAGTACGTGACCTTCCGGATCGATGACGACGAAGGTCTGGTCGACAGCGTCACCTACCACGAAGAAGGCAGCTACAAGTATTACCTCGTATATTCGCATCCCTATATGCTGATCCCGCAGTCCTTCTACACCATTCGCCGCGTACAGATAGAAGGTTTCACCGTTCCGCAGTACGGAGGCGTGTGCAGTCCCGGCCATTGCTATTCCGGACAGTATTCGATTTATGAGTCATATATGCTGTGGTACACCGTGGACGGCTATGCCGGCACGCTTTACGAAGGCGAACAGATCAACAGTCCCGGCTATTACCGCATGGTTTACAGGATCGCTGCCGAAGGCGATTGGCATTTCGGCGATATCGAAGAGCTCATCGAGGTAACGATCAACGGCAGCACGGAACAGATCAAAACATACTATATGGATGATGACGGAATGCTGTGTATCGAAACACTGCGGTACGGTGTTGCGCCTAACGGTCTCCTCGGCGACGTCAACTGCAACGGCACCATCAACACCCTTGACGCTCTGCTCGTACTGCGCCACGTAATGGGCGTGTCAACACTGGGCGAGCCGGGCATCTATCTCGCGAACGTTAACGGAGACAACACCGTTAACTTCACCGATGCGCTGCTGATCCTCCGTTATGCGATGAACGTCATCTCTTCGTTCCCCGCTTCTCCTAACTGAGATGCTTCCCGCATGCGCGGCCGAATAACCGCACTTTAACCGGGAACCGCCGGGGTGCATTAGGCGCGGCGTGATAAGGCTGTTTTTCAATCATGCTTGCCGCGCCGAAATGAAGACGCCCGCAAACGGGCTAATGAAGAATGAAGGAATGAAGACGCTTCGCTAATGATTTTTCAGCGGGCGTCTTCGCTTCATTAGGCGGCAAAGCAGCCGTTTTCATTAAGCCGGAAGGCTGACTTCATCAGGAGGCTCCCGACTTCATTGAGCTGACCGGGCACTACCCGGCGGTCTTTCCGTCTTGTGCCCTGCCGCGGCTCGCCATCGCGGCGCCGGACCGCAGCTCGCGCCCGTCCGCCCGGCATTTACTTTTTCGGTATATTTGTGTTATAATAGCAACAGCGATGCACCGCCTTTCTGCGGGGCAAAAGGAGCAGACTATGGCAAACATTCTCGATTATCTGATCTGGCGAGGGGATATCCCCTTTTCCGCGGTGCCTTTCAATGAGGTTGACGCCGTGATCCTTTCGCGGATCTCCTATATGCGTCTCGACCGGTTCATGTTCTATGCGGGCATGGATCCGATCTCCCTGCCTTCGGCCGTTAAAAAGCTGCTCGATCCCTCCGTCCGCCCGTCGGCCAACCCGCTTTCCGAAAGCAACATCAAAATGCTCACCGCGCTTTCGGATGCGCCGCGCTACAGCGGGATCGAAATGCTTTACTACGTCAGCCATTTCGACGCGAAACACCAGGTGCAGTTTGCCGCCGTCACCTTCCGCCTTGCCGAAAACAGCTATTATGTCGCCTTCCGCGGCACGGACAACACCCTCATTGGCTGGAAGGAAGATTTCAACATGAGCTTTTCCTGCCCCGTTCCGTCGCAGGGCGAAGCCGTCAGGTATCTCGATTCCCTCGGCCGCAAGCTCGGCGTTATTCCGGCCGCGAAGGAAGAAGGGGCGCTTCCCGCCGTTCCGGCGTCGGACTGCCGCTTCATCGTCGGCGGGCATTCAAAGGGCGGCAACCTTGCCGTTTATTCCTCCGCGTTCTGCAGCGAGGAACTCCAGAAAAGGATTGATCTCGTCTATAATTTCGACGGACCGGGCTTCAATCCGCCCGTGCTTGAAAGCGAGGGCTACACGCGCATCTGCGACCGCGTGAGCACCTTCGTTCCGCAGTCGTCGGTCGTCGGGATGCTGCTCGAGCACGAGGAAAAATACACGATCGTCCGCTCGACGAGCAAAAATATCTGGCAGCACGACACCTTTTCCTGGGAAGTCGGCCGCAGCGGCTTTACGGCCCTCGAATCGGTCACGAACGGGAGCCGTTTCCTCGATTACACGATAAAAGCATGGATGACGAGCCTCGAGCCCGCTCGCCGCGAGCGTTTCGTCGACGCCGTTTACCGCGTTCTTCTCGACACGAACGTTTCAACGGTCCGCGAGCTCACGCAGAACAAGTTCTCCACCTTCCGCAAGGTCTACGCCTCCGTCCGCAAGCAGGACGAACAGACGCGCAAGGACCTTGCCCATTCCGTCAAGCTTTTCGCGAAGAGCGCAAAGGTCGGCATGATCAAGCTGCTTGAGGAGCGCGCGGAGAATTTCCCAAAGCTTATATAGAGCTGAAGCGTTCCGCCCACAGTGCATGCAAATAACATCCGAACATAAAAAAGGTTTTCCCTTTCCGGAAAACCTTTTTGCTTTAAGTTTTGTTTTTCTTTAATAATCCTTCTGCTTCTTCAGTTCCCTGCGGATATACCGGAAAGTTTTCTTTTCGCCCTCATCGCGGAGCATAACGAGCAGTTTTTCAAGCAGCTTCGCCGTTTCCGGATGCATACGGTCCTTCGCCTTGCCGCGGGCAAAATACTCATAGGCGGAGGCGTCGGTGTATTCCTTGCCCTTATAGGTCTTGCAGGCGCCGACGCGGTCGCAGAACATCTCGATCACGAAAACGAGCGGCATCTTGACCGGGCTCATCGCCTTTGTTACGGGGTTGTAATCCGTCCAGTATTCGAAATGGTGCCTGTTGCGGCCCTTGTGGTGCATCCAGGCGAAGGAAAAACCGTAATCCGCCCTCTCGAGCTCGTTGGGGCTGCGGTGGCCGTCGAAATGCTTCGCGCTCGGTATGAATTCCTGGAGGGAGAATTTCGAAAGGTCGTGGAACAGGCCCCGCAGCGGTATCCCCGCGCGGACGCAGTGCACGAACACGGCGTTGCGGTGCTTCGTGACGACCCTCAGATGCTTGAGAGGATGCGATTTTTTCTTTTCAGCTGACGGCTTCTGCTCGGTCTCCATTATTTGCTCTCCGTCTCGCGGGCCTTCTTTTCCTTCTCCTGAAGGAGTTTTTTCTCGATGTACGCGGTCACGGCCTCCGACGCCATCGTGTTCTTTCCTCCGCGCATGACGGCGAAATCGGCCTTGTCGATATACTTGCTGATGTATTCGTCATACATCGGCTTGACCGTCGCTTTATACTGCGCGGCGATGCTTTCGAGCGTCCTCCCGCGCTTTTTCATATCGCGGTCAATGCGCCGCAGCAGGCAGATATCGGTATCGACCCGCATATAGATCTTCAGATCCATGTGGGACATCAGCCGCACATCATAGAAAGCGTGGATGCCCTCGATGATAAGCACTTCCGGGGGATAGATCAGCTCGTCCGAATCCGCCCTGCAGTGGTTCGGGAAATCATAGCCCTTCTTCGTGATCGGCCGCCCCGCCTTCAGTGCGAGAACATCCATATAGAGCTCGTCGTGGTCGAAGATATCCGGCGAATCGTAGTTCACCTTCGCCCTCTCCTCCATCGGTTTGGCCTTCTGGTCGAAATAATAGCAATCCTGCCCGAGGATCTCGCAGGAGCAGGATAGCTCCTCCTTGATCGTTTTGGCAAGGGTCGATTTTCCGCTGCTCGTGCCGCCGCAAATGCCGATAATGATCATCTTCAGTCTATGCCCCCCGAATTCGTTTTGTGACACCGCGCGGCTATGAACAAGCTCCTCGCGTATGCTTACCGAACATATTATAACAAAATTCTCATCGGGTTTAAAGAGCGAATTTATCGGCCGCGGTCCGCTGCTCCGTTTTCTCCGCCCCGGCATGTTATATATTGTCACAATTTGTTGACAGGGGGCGTCGTTTGCAGTATCATTTTTATATACGGACAGCCGCGTTTTTGCGCCGCTGTCCCGAAATAAGTAAACATGAAGGAGTCAAAGGAGTACATCATGAAACTTATCTACAACGTCAGCGACAAGCCGAAGTTCAGGGAAATCATTATCTTCGCTTTCCAGCAGCTTCTCGCGATCATGGCGGCAACGATCGCCGTTCCCGCGATCATAAACAACTATGTCTCCTCCGAAACCGTCCTCGGCGCGGGGCAGATGACCGCCTCCGCCGCCCTCTTCGGCGCCGGTATCGGAACCATTGTCTACCAGCTCTTCACACGCTTCCGCAGCCCCGTCTTCCTCGGTTCGTCCTTCGCGTTCCTGAGCTCGATGTCCGTCGCCTTTGCCGGCGCGGCAAGCATGTCGCTCGGCTTCCTCGGCCTCATCATCGGCGCGGCATTCGCGGCGCTCGTGTATGTCGTCATCGCGATCCTCGTTAAATTCGCCGGCGTCAAGTGGATCTCGAAGCTCATGCCCGCCGTCGTTATCGGGCCTATCGTTGCGATCATTGGCCTCTCCCTCGCGGGGAACGCCGTCGGGGACATGATGAAGGGCGATTTCCTCGGTGCGGACGGCAATCCCACCGCTTCTCCTCTCATAGCGCTCGTCTGTGCGCTCGTAACGCTGTTCACCGTCATCCTCTGCTCCACCTACGGCAAGAAGCAGATCCGCCTGATCCCGTTCATCATCGGAATCATCGCGGGCTACATCGTTGCTCTCGGCTTCACCCTCATCGGCAGGGCGACCGGCAACGCGGCGCTCAGGATCATCGATTTCGCGCCCATCAAGGCTCTTGTCAAAGGCGGCGTATCGGTCGAAACCTTTATCTCGCTTCCGCAGTTCTCGTTCCTTAAAGCCATCGACGGCTTTAAGGATCTCAATCCCGCATATATCGGCACGATCGCCGTTGCGTATATCCCCGTTGCGTTCGTCGTTTTCGCGGAGCATATCGCGGACCATAAGAACCTTTCCAGCATCATCGAAAAGGATCTGCTCACCGATCCCGGTCTCTCCCGCACTCTCCTCGGCGACGGCGTCGGTTCATTCGCGGGCGCGCTGTTCGGCGGCTGCCCCAACACCACCTACGGCGAATCCATCGGCTGCGTCGCGATCACCCGCAACGCCTCCGTCGTTTCCGTCACCGGCGCGGCGATCCTCGCCCTCCTCGTGGCGTTCATTTCGCCCTTCGTCGCTTTCCTCGATTCCATCCCCGCCTGCGTCATGGGCGGCGTCTGCATGACCCTCTACGGCTTCATCGCGGTATCCGGCCTCAAGATGCTGCAGCCCGTTGACCTCAACGAGAACCGCAACCTTTTCGTCGCCTCCGTCATCCTGATCGCCGGCGTCGGCGGCCTCGCTCTCGACTTTGCTCTCGAAGGCGGCCAGACCATCAAGATCACCTCCGTTGCCTGTGCTCTGATCCTCGGCATCATCACGAACCTTATGCTTTCGAAGAAAAAGAAAACCGAAGGCGAAGAGGACGAGCCCCAGCAGGTAATCAAATAATAATTAACAGAACCGCAAACAGGGTCCGAAAAAGGATCCTGTTTTTTGTTTCGTTCCGCCGAAAAAGCTCTCCGATTTTTCTGCAGGGGCATGAATGGATATCGGCACCTTCGGACCTGTCCTCCCGACTTGCCGGCGGGCCGCAGTAACCATTCCCCTTCCGCCTTTCATACTATGGCAGCAAAGCCATGGGGAGGTACGGTATGGAGAACGGTAAAGTTTCGCGTGAGGGGCGGATGACGCTCGACGCGCTGCCGAAAGGAATGGCCGGACGGATCGAATCGGTAAATGCGGAGGGCGAAACGGGTCTGCGGCTGACGGAGCTCGGTTATTTCCCCGGGGAAAGGGTCGAAAAGGTCCTCGAAAGCCCTCTCGGCGACCCCTGCGCGTACCGTGTCCGCGGAACGGTCGTCTCCCTCAGGAAAACCGACGCGGAACGTATATCCGTTCGGACAGGCGGGTGGGAAGAATGAGACCGGCAGCGCGTTCATCGGGCATCGGCGTTTTCGGCAAAAACCTGCCCGGCGGAAATGGTGCCGCCGGCCGCGCGGCGCCGGTCGTCGCCCTCGCGGGCAACCCGAACGTCGGCAAAAGTACCGTCTTCAACGCCCTGACCGGCCTCAAACAGCACACCGGCAACTGGACGGGCAAGACCGTCGATCTCGCGTGCGGACGGACCGACCTCGGCGGGAAGGAGCTGACGCTCGTGGACCTGCCGGGCTGCTATTCGCTTTCCCCCGCTTCCGGCGAGGAGGCTGTCGCGCGGGATTTTCTTCTCCGCGAAAAGCCGGACGCCGTCGTCGCGGTCGTCAGCGCCGCATGCCCGGAGCGGAGCCTTGCGCTTGCGCTCGAGGTGCTCGCTCTCGGCCTTCCGACGGTCGTGCTGCTGAACCTTGCGGATGAAGCCGAACGCGCCGGCGTCCGCATCGACGCGGAGGAGCTCTCCCGCCGCCTCGGCGTTCCGGCCGTCCTCTGTTCCGCGCGCAGTGGTAAAGGTTTAAAAGAGCTTCGCGCGGCGCTCGGGCTCGTTCTTGCGGGCGGCGGCATGAACACCCAAAGCGAGTTTTTTACCGGCGATTATTATCAAAACTCCGGCTCGGACAGCCGACGGGAGCTAAGCGAACGCTGCCTTCGTGAGTGCTCGCGCCTGCTTGACGGCGCCGTAAGCAGGCTTCCTCCCCGCGGAAAGGATCCAACGGAGCGGATCGATAAGATCGTGACGGGCCGCTTCACGGCGTTCCCGCTGATGTTCCTTCTGCTGCTCGGCGTATTTTATCTCACGATCGTCGGCGCGAATTACCCTTCCCGCCTGCTCTCCGATGTTTTCGGCCGTCTCGAAAACCTTCTTTACGGCCTTTTCATCCGCCTCGGCGTTCTCCCCTTCGTCCGTGACGCGCTTATCCTCGGCGTTTTCCGCACCGTCGCCTTCGTCGTTTCGGTCATGCTCCCGCCGATGGCGATCTTCTTCCCGCTGTTCTCGCTTCTCGAGGATCTCGGCTTCCTTCCTCGCGCCGCTTTCGACCTCGACCGCTGCTTCGCCCGCTGCGGCTCCTGCGGCAAACAGGCACTGACCATGTGCATAGAGAAATTTAGGGTACATCAGCTACGGAAACCTGTTGCAGGTGTAGCGATGTACCCCATAGATTTACACTACTCTCAAACGTTTGGTTCTCGCCATCAACGGCGAATACCGTTTGAGTACCCCATAGATTTACACTACTCTCAAACTGTGATCGAAACAGGAATAACAAGATTGCCGTTTGAGTACCCCATAGATTTACACTACTCTCAAACTCCCCGAAGGGAATGATGTCTATTACCGCGGTTTGAGTACCCCATAGATTTACACTACTCTCAAACGGCAGCAGGATAACTGTTAAGGGCTTTATCGTTTGAGTACCCCATAGATTTACACTACTCTCAAACGCGCAAGTGTAGAACGTTCCCGTCACGGTAGTTTGAGTACCCCATAGATTTACACTACTCTCAAACCTATGTGTTCTCTCTTATATAGGGTGTTATGGTTTGAGCACCCCATAGATTTACACTACTCTCAAACGTCTCCCGCCCATTAGTGCATACTCGATTCGTTTGAGTACCCCATAGATTTACACTACTCTCAAACCTCAAATCCGAGAAAACGGCACTACGACAGCCGCAGTGTTCCATGGGGTCAGTGTACGTTTATTATAATTGTCTGTTGCTAAAAAAGCAATTAAAACTCACATAAGTCCCGATCGACAGTCCATCTGCGCTCATTCTCGAGCATCCGCCTTGAAGTGCTTTCGAGGAGCAGGAGACGGAGCTTTTTGCCGAGCACATCCTTAAAAAAGCGATCCATAGCGACCGCTGTGCTTTCGATCATCAATACAGCTATCTCGTCCAGATACAGTCTTTTTGTCGACTCTCCGCGCACAACCATGCAGCCAAGCTCGTAATCGAGCTTGCATCGGTTCGCTATTACGACTGTTCTCCAGCTCATATCAGATCAAGCAGGTTTACTGTCCGTTTTTCGAACAGACCTGCCGGCGAAACGTCGACGATCTCCGCTGATTTATACTTCTTTTTCCAGTTTGAAAGAGTCGAACTCAGCGTGAGAACGCCGGATTTTTCAACACCGCCGATCGGTTTCAGATTGCAGCCGCCGGCACGCCCCGTCTTGAGAAGAGCTACGATCTGCAGCAGCACCTCGACCTGGTCCTCAGTTGAAATCCTTATGAAGGGTTCCCGTCCCTTTTCGAGCACACCGATCTGACTGTCCAGCAATTTGCAGAAAGGAGGTTTTATAATCTTTTCCTTATACTTATCGTAAAGCTCAATATTCTGTTTTGCAGAGATCTCATCGAACTCCTCGTCGGCAAGCAGCTTCGGTGCTTTCTTTCTCCTCTCGCTGAACTTCTCAAGCTTTTTAACGTAAACCTCCAACGGATAATCAACGTGAAGCGGCTCCTGAAGCGTAATCCCTATCTTGCTTCCACCGCTGAACTTGCTTGTAATACATACTCTGCATCCGTCAAGTTCCAAGACCGTGTTGATCTTGATGATCCTCATGCCGAGGGGGAAACGAATTTCGGAAACCGGTTTGTTGATTATTGACGATACCGTTTTACTGCTGTATTCGAGGGCAAACGCTTCGTCAGAGAGGAACCTGTCCTTATACATGAGCTCCACAGGCATGATCATCAGATCCTTCTTCTTTACGGTGCTGAAGCCGACCAGCATAAAGAACGACGCTGCCGTCTTGTTGTATCCGCCGTACTTCCCGGTATCAAGGCCGGCCTTCCTCGGAACGAGGCCTGCCCTTGCGCGCAGAGGCATCTGGTCGAACAATCCGCCCTTGCGGCAGAAGGCATATCTTGTAAAATGAATGCTGTTTTTAAGCATCGTCTTCCTGACCGCTGCGATGGATTCCCCGCCGTTCCAAACCGTTCTCTGCCCAATTCGGACGGGCTTTTCAAAGAGCTTCTTCGGCTGAGCGTTATAGTGCTCGGTCACGCTGAACCGGCCCTTGCGAAAGCGCTCATCATAAACGTTGCCTACAACGACGTTCAGATATGCGTCCTTTGCGTGATGAAGGTCGTTCACGCTCCTCGTCTTGAGCATATCGAAATCGTGACGGAAATCTGATACAAGCCCCGCTTTGACGTAAACGATCTCTGTGTCGGGATACATCTCCTTCAGTATCGATGCCACAGCTTTGGTGGACTGCCGGGTCTCTACAAGCTGGCGATTGATGAAGTTCGTTTTCTCCTCATCGGTGAATCCCTTTGTGCGGGTCAGGCGATGATACTTTTCGTCCGTGATCAGTTTCGCCCTGTGAAGCATTTCCCAGTGCGCACGCACCGCGGGATCGTTTCTGAACTTTTCCGGCACGGGATAACTGTCGCCCTTATCCGCATTCGTCGACGAAAGCACGAGCACTTTGTTGTTCAGGATGCTGTCGTCCTTAACGAAACACTGCGGATAGATATGGTCCACGTTGTACGTGCCGTCTTTAAGTTTTGTGATATCAATCTTTTTGCCTGTATACATACAGCGTCCAAGCTGCATGTAATACAGGAACAGGCTCTCGCTGCGCAGCTTCTGATCTGCATCGGCGCCCATGGCGTCAAGGCTGCGCGAAAGCTCGCTTACGTCCTCCTCAACCGATGCATAAAGCTTTTTGAGCTGTTCAAAGCGGGATTCAGTGCGCTTATTCTTCTGATCCTCGCTTGCGCCGCGCGCCATTTCCACGAAGATTTTCTCCGGCGCATGCCCGCATGCTTTGGCAACTTCCTTCACGATCTCGACTGTTCTGATTATCGGACGTTTTACGGCGTTTGATACGTACATACCGTCCAACCTGTCCGCCAGATTCTTTACTTTTCCGAAATACGCTTCCCGCTGCTCTTCGATCTCATCGCCGAAACTGTATCTATCCGAAAGGATCTGCATCAGGTTATCATTGGTCTCCCAAAGATAATGCAGTACCGTGTGCAGCTCGCCGGTCCCGTCATCCTTGCGAACGCCTTCGATGCCGTTCAACAGTTTCCCGGAAAGCCTGCCAAAATCGCTGTACTTAAGAGCTGCAACGTACTTTCTGTCCGCCTCGGAGAGCGCCGGAAACTCGGAATTGATCCACTTGGTGAAACGACGGTTGTCCTCAGTGTACGTGCGCCGCTCAATTATCCGCTCGACATCATCCTCGGAAAGGCTTCCCGCTTTAAGCAGCTTTGCAAAATCATGATACGATTTCAGTGCTGACTTGACCGCGATATCAATGCCCTCCATCGTATCGCCTTTGTGCATCACGCCGTCCGAAATAAGCAAGTCCTCAATCGCTTTGCGGGAAACTCTTTTCTTTTTCATAAAGAGTTCGTTTAAAATCCGCTGCTTGCATACCGCAGTGATCGGTTCACCGTTGACGCGGATGTTGTTGATCTCGTTCAGTACAGTGAATTTTGAGTACAGCAGCGAGTTCTTCGGCAGAACGAATTCATCCGGCAGATATGCGCACCTGTTCACCATACGATTGATGAATTTCTGCTCGGATCTGTCCAGATCGACCTTTTCTTCGAAGTTCCAGGGAAGGATCTTGCCTTCTGCTTTGCGAACAATCCAGGCATGCGAATTCTTCATACCGGTTCCGTTCAGCGGGCCGACAAAGTACGGCACTCTGAAAGTAAAGATCGAGAGCAGCTTGTCCTTCGGCGAAAGCCCGTCTTCGCCGTTTACGCAAAGGAACGGAAGATACGTTTCCGCATTTTCGAGGACACGCTTAAGCTCATACCAATAAAGCTGATGCGGGATTATCCTGTTATCCGGATCGACCTGTTTGGGAAGGAACGTTCGCGTTTCGAGCCGCTGCCTCATATCCGCGAGAAATTCACCGTCCTTACCTTCGCATTCAATATCTTTTACAAGCTTTCTGAGGTAATCTGAAAAATCATCTTTGCTGGCTTTGGATGCCTTGTCAATATCTCCGATTATCTTGGAAGATTTGAGGTTCTTAACATAAGCCGTATAGTTTTTCAGATCACTCTTGTAAGTTCGGAACACTTCGTTATAACGATCCTGCATATACTTGTGCACAAAAGCCTTTAGCCCCGCAAGATCTTTTTTATGCTGCTCGTAGACCGCGACCTTTCCTTCTGAGATCGTATCCCTGCCCTTTCTTGCATCAACAAGGATCGCCCAATCGAACATTGCTTTCAGGCGAACGATCAGTTCTGCGTCCTCATCCAGCTCAGCAAGCACCTCTGCCGCAAGAACGTCATCATCAGTATCAAGCGAGAAAGATTTGATCTCGCTGTAGCTTTCATTTTTGAAAAGATCTTCAGCTTTGACTTTACCGCCGCAGAGGAGTCTCAGCATGGCTGCTTTGCTGTATGGGAAAACGTCGTCTGCCTTTGGCTTTTTGCCTCCGAAAAGCAGCTCATAGAAGTCTTTTTCCTTAGCCGTTACACCTTTCTTTCTGCGCATAACATCCGCAAACGAGTCGGCGCCGCAATCCCATGGCTTTTCATCAAAAAGACTGAGGAACGAATTATAAATACTGTCAAAAGAAAACAGTCCCTCAATATTGTCGGTGCTGACCTCGCTCAGGAAATGACCGCGATGTGCAATGAGCCATGAACACGCCCAATAAACCAAGCGAACATCGTGCGGCTCAGCGGAATTCATGAGCTCTACGATCAGATGGTGAATCGTCGGATATTTCTTCTCGTACCCCGTTCCTTCAAGCGCCGTTTCCTTGTAAGCTGCATCTTCACGCCACAGCGCACTTTCTCTGCGTTTGATAAAGAAATTCGGATCTGTCTTCAGGATCTCTGCAGCAAAGATCTCATCCGTGAGGAACTGTCTCTGCTGCCTTCTGTCGAGCCTGCGGCGCGCGGTACGGTAGCCTCTTCTTTCCTCGCATTGCTTTGCGGCTTCGAATACGGCAACGCCCCACATGGGTTCGCCTTTAAATTTGAGCAGCTTGTAGTTCTCATCTGTAACCGCATAACCGACGGAATCCGTTCCGGCGTCTATCCCGATATAATAATCTCCGGTTTTCATATTGACATCCTCCGCGAAGTGTGTTATATTCCCAGTGTAGTCTATTACCCCATAGACTTACACTACGAGTTCAAATAAAGATTTATCCAAATCGTCGGCTCTGCCGACCGCACAGTGTGTGCACAAGACGACAACCCTCCGGCTGTCGTTTTTATTATACCGAAATCCTGTAATCGTCGCAATAGAATAGTCTCGACTTTGAGGCGCCCTCAGCACGCATTCGAGTGAAACAGCTCAAATCAGCGATGTGCTGTCCATCCAAATCAATGTTGAAGCGCATGTTTTAACCCTATTGTTAAATCTTAATGCTTCCCCGTTAGCATTATACCAGACCGTAATTTGCGGTGCAACCCTGCTGTACTTAAATGTGTACATGTCTTTTCAATGAAAAAAACGGCAGATCAGTCACGCGAGCATTCGTGTATAATTGAATGCAGCGGAGGACGCATCCTCCGCTGCCAAGCTGAACAAATTCCAAGATTTACTGTATGTCTTGCGCCAATCCCACAAAACGGTAGTAGATTCTTATGCTTTGCCTCTTTTGACGTTTACCGGATTCATCTTTTACGTATTCGCCTTGTCCGATCTCGATGCGATCTATCAAGCGTTTTAGGAAATTCGCTGTCAGTTCATCAGGCGCAGTTACTTCTTTCATCAAAGAAAAGAATCGTCTGTAGTCCTCAACCGCATACAGTTCCGGCTGAATGCTGTTTTGCAGCGTTCCTATTTCCTTCTGTATTTTAGTTATTTCTGCGTCATAACCTGCTAGCAAGCGGTCACAAAGCGTGTTTGAAAGCCGTCCGAAAGCATTGTCCTCGTATGTGCGTTGGATTAGTACGGTCAATTCTTCCGCCCGCTGCTGCTTCTGCTCGATAGCTTTAAGCGCCGCTTTGTTTTTATCCTCCTGAGTTTTCCGGGTCCGCCTTTCAACCTTTTTGATTATGGCGGCCCTTTCTTTTTCCGAAAGGTTCAGCCAGCGGCGCAAGTCTTCCCGAATAACGCTATAGAGCGTATCATAATCAATAAAATGATTTGTGCATTCCTGAGATCCGTACGCCTTATAAGCGCCGCAGCATAGATTGTAGGTTGCCCCCTTCTTTCTCGACGGGGCTGTTGTCATATTATGCCCGCAGTCGGCACATACCGCAATCCCGGAAAAGATATTTTTGAAACCCTTGTTTGGTTCACTTTTGCGGGAGACACAGCGCCTCCGCACGGCATCAAACACATCTTCCGCAATAATCGGCTCATGAGTTCCCTTTGCAATGATCCATTTATCCGGCGTGTTTGTTTTGCTTTGTTTGCTCTTGAAAGAAACCTTTGTTGTCTTTCCTTGTTGAAGCTCGCCAAGGTAAACGCGGTTGCGAAGCATCTTGCACACGATAGCCGAAGTCCACTCTCGACGTTTTGAATAATCCTCAATGGATAGATACGGCCTGTTTTTGCAACGGTATTCAGCCGGGGTCAATACTCCATCATTGTTAAGCTTTCGCGCAATCTCTCTCGGTGCTTTTCCGTCCGCTGCTAAATCAAATATCTGCCGCACGATAGCGGCAGATTCCGGATCAATAATAAGTTTATGTTTATTTTCTGCACTCTTCACGTATCCATACGGCGCGAAGCTTGCGATATAATCGCCTCGAATCATTTTTGCACGTTGAGCACTTCGGATTTTTGCCGAAATATCCCTTGCATAAACCTCGTTTGCCGCCATCAAAAACGGCGCGGCTATTGAATATGCTTTATTTGGCTCGGCACTGTCAAACCCATCTATGACCGATATAAACCTTACATTGTGTATCGGGAAATATTCATCAATCAGTTCTGTAGTCTTCGCGCTGTTTCGCCCAAGGCGGGAAAAGTCTTTGACTATTACGCAATTTATTTTCCCGGAATCGATATCTGAAATCAACCTCTTGAAATCCGGGCGGTCAAAGTTTGTTCCGCTATATCCATCATCGATATATTCATCAACAACGGGGATAGAAGCGCTTTGCGCATACTCCCTCAATATTAAGCGCTGATTGGAAATGCTTGAGCTTTCACCGGCCCCCTCATCGTCCTTTGACAGGCGCATATAAAGCCCTGCTCTCAGTGGTTCATTGTTCATTGCATCGCCTCCTCTTTCATCCTGTCAAGCAGGATTTGTTCAAGCAGACCGGTTAATTCATCGGCACCGAAATAGCGTTCGACGGCGATAATGCAATCGTCGAATTTATATTCGACTGTTTCGTTTAAGTTGTCCACAGATTCAAACCCGCTGTCAATATACGCGGGAAGCTCGGTCTGTAGAACGGTATTTGTATGAAGCATCGTATTTATTCCCCTTATGGACTATTCTCATTTTTATGATAATTCTTTCGTTTCTCGTTGGGAAGTTTAATTATTCGAATCTTCCCTTTGAAACGGCAAATTACACCGTTAGAATTGACATTTTAATTTTACAAGAAATAAATCATGACCGACGCTACATGAATCCGGGGCGTTTTTCGCCCTCAATTAACACAATTAAGCCTGTTGCACTGCTACCTCCCTTTTTAAGTTTGGATATAAGAAAGCCCGTGCTTTCGGGCTTTTCCGCCATCTGTTGCTGTCGCTCCTTTTTAGTTACAGTAAAAGTAATCCGAGCGGCAGAAGAATATTTCGTTTTGCCATGTAAAAAAGTGTTTTCTGAGCAATAGAACAAAATCCCGATTTATTGGGAGTTTTCGGCCTTTTCATACTCTTCATCGTCCAATGCCTCAATCGGTAATAACGGATAAAATACGTTACCTAAAAATTCATCCCTTGCAATATTAGCAATTAGCCATTGCCTATGAATCATATACTTAATACTTCCCGCCCGGTATGTGTGCTTGTCGTCATTATACCACTTTCCGCTGCTATTCCTCGGCGCGTCAAGCCCGTTCATTGAAGACCGTGAAAAACGTTGTATGTTCTCTACCAGAGCTTCCGCGCTCTCACAAATCAAAGGGATTCGATACTGCGAACAGCCTTTGAAACCAAAACTGCGGTTGTCTTCCTTGCTCAACGATCTAAACAGTTCGAGCCGATAGCACCCGTCGCATACAGCTGCAAATACCACATAGGGAAATGTAAAACGTCGCATAATGTTTGATTTTGATTGATTCATCCTCATATCCATAAGTGATAAATTCCATCGAGTGTGATTGCAACATTCGTCATCATCCATTAAATGGTCGATTGTCATTCCGTTATCGTGTTTGTATTCCCGGAAGCTATCCAAGTCGGCTATGAAGCTGTTTGCGTGTACTAAGCCTTCATAGCAAGCGAACGCAACATCATAAATAAACCAACGATGCACAACCCTTTTATGAGTTATCGAAAGTCGCAACCTACCGTTACTGTTATACTCCGGAATGAGCGAATCAAGCTTGAGCAGATCCAAGAGAACCGGATCAAAGCTTAAATAGTGCGTAATATTGTCCGACTTGAGTTTATAGAGAATCAAATCACCCTCAACTGTGATGAATCGATAATCATTATCGTTCGATTGGCGGTTATGTTTTGTATTCATTTTCTCATCATGCCTCCTTTAGCAATCATAATGCGCCCCCTTATTTCTTATAAGGAAGAACCGAAAAAAAGTCTTATTTTTATTGAGTTTTTTTGAAGTCCTGTACAACCCCCTCTTGTACAAGGAATGGATTATACATCCATCCATTTTGTCAGCAACTCTCGCATACGAAGACTTGGCATGTAAAGCTCAATTTCCCGCCCTTCTCTTAGCCGACTTCTACAAAGCCATTGTATAAGATTAGCTATTGTAAATGCGTCCTCGTTGTAATCTATTCCATTGTCTCGGAAGAATCGAACGATATACCGATTTTGGTGCAGATTAAGACAATATGCTAATGCCCATCTATGCTTGAAATCATTTGTTGCACGTGCGTTGCACGGAACAAAACAAGAGAGTTGTTTTTCTAATCGTTCTATCTCATTACTTGATAGCTTTTCCCGATCGGTCTTTGTGATTGATGCTATTCGTGTATACCCATCACCTTTCAGATCCGTGTCATGCGGCTTTAGCGTTGTCCACATAATATCCGCCGCCTTTACATTCAAACCTTTGAGATATCGACGGAAATAGTATCCAAGTTGATTCTTAAGGCTTTTTAAATCATCTTTAGAAGCTTTGTCAAACCAATTCCGTGCAAGACTTCTTGTTACCGGTTGATTAAGCCTATCCTCGCTACAAAGATTGATGAGTTCCGCGCATTTCCTTCTGAATGCATAATCAGCCTCTGGATTATAGGGTACAAGCGAATATGCCCCGTTATCATTTGCAATGCTTCGGAGTTCGTAGCAAAGATTAAACATGAGCAAATAATATTTCATTGTGTAACCATCAAAGCAGTATGTCATTGCGAATACTTCATTGAATGCCGTGAATATTTCAGGTGGAAAAATTGTTACAAGAAAGGTTCCGTTTACACAGTATAATCGTCCGGCACATGCCAGGCGCTGCGCTTCGGAGAATTTGAAATCATTACCCGCTGTTCCGCCGCACCACGTTACTTTTGCGTTGTCGTCAACAATAATAACACCATTTGCCAAAAGCCAACTAACGTCATTCTTTGACATCTGTTGCCGTGGTACATCTTCGACGGTTGAAATGCTGTTAAAGGGCTGAACAACATCTAAGCATTCATCAAGAATAAGTGTGTAACCGCCCTCATGGATTGCCTGTAATGTTTCCTCCGTTGAATTTAGAAAGGTTGAATGTGTTACACAAATATTCACATTTTGTGAAAGCAAATCGTTAAAGTCCTCTATCTTTGTACCTGTGTATGGTAATGGCTCTTTGAACCGCTCTTTACCACACGACTTGCGCACCCGGTCTATTTCATCTAAGAATGGAGTGCAATAAACGAATGGCTTTTCCGGATGCTTATTCATTTCCTGAATTGCCCAACTGGTCTTTCCTGCTCCACATGGAGCATCAATTACTGTAATGATACTGTTACCTCCTAATGATTAGTTTTTGATTATCTAAACAGGGCATGAAGCGCCCTGTAGCTTTCAATTATTTACCGTACACCGTGCGGCTGCTTCCCTTCCGCCCTTAAAGCGGGGCGGCGGGGGTTGCGGGGGCCGCCATCGCGGCAGCTTCGGTTTGCAGTATTCAGTTGTCAAGGTTCATTGCGCGGCAAAAAAACGGTGCACCGAAACAAGCCTGCGCATTCAGGCGTGTTTGTGTACACCGGCTAACAGCGCGGTTATATTACTTGATACAGGACAA
>JAEEYN010000171.1 GCA_016288175.1 Bacillota bacterium
CCCCTGCCGCCGGTGTATGCCGCAAGCTCCTTCGCGTAGCCCCGAAGCTTCGCGACCGGCGCGAAGCCCGTCACGACGGCGATTTCGAAGGAAGCATCCCCGTCGCCGACGTCGAAGCTGCCGCCCATCATGCGGATGTCGCCGATCGCGCGGCCGAGCTGCTCCCGCGGGAGCTCGATGCGGTAGGAATAATAGGGCTCGAGCAGCACGCTTTTCGCCTTCATCAGGCCCTGGCGGACGGCGCGGTAGGTCGCCTGGCGGAAATCTCCGCCCTCGGTATGCGCGAGGCTCGCCCTTCCGGCAACGAGACTGATGCGCATATCGGTGATCGGCGAGCCCGTCAGAACGCCGAGATGCGTTTTTTCCGCGATATGGGTCAAAATGAGCCTCTGCCAGTTCAGATCGAGGTCGTTTTGACTGACGAGGGATTCGATCTCGATGCCCCTGCCCGGCTCGAGCGGCGAAAGCAGAAGATGCACCTCCGCGTAATGCCGCAGCGGCTCATAATGCCCGACGCCCTCGACAGGCGCTTCGATCGTTTCCTTATAGAGCACCCGCCCTTCGTCGAGGCGGACGTCGAGGCCGAAGCGCTCGGCGATCAGGCTTTTCAGTATCTCGGCCTGCATCTCGCCCATAAGGCGCGCTCGGATCTCCCGCAGACGTCCGTCCCATTCGATGAAGAGCGAGGGGTCCTCCTCCGAAAGGCGGCGGAGCTTTCGGAAAGCGCTCTGCGGGTCGGCGCCTTCGGGCAGCGCGATGCGGCAGCTCAGCACCGGCGAGAGCAGCGCTTTTTCCTCCCGCCGCTCCGCTTCGAAGCCGAGGCCTTCGCCGGGATACGTTCCCTCGAGGCCCGTGACGGCAACGACCTCCCCCGCCGGAGCAGTTTGGAGCTGGGTGTATTTTTCGCCGGAATAAAGGCGGATCTGCGCGATCTTCTCGCTTTTTTCCGCGTCGCCGCCGTGCGCGACCGCCATTCGCGCCCCGAGACTGCCGCCCGTCACGCGAAGATGGGTCAGCCGCGTTCCCTGCGCGTCGCGGGAGATCTTGAAGACCCTCGCGCCGAATTCTTCGGGGGAAACGGGGAAAACGGGCGGGATAAGATAGGTTTCGAGCGCTTCGATGAATTCACGGACGCCCGTCAGGCGGAGAGCGGAGCCGAAGAAACAGGGGAATATCTTCCCCCCGCGGATCGCGGCGGCGATCTCGGCATCTGCAAGCGAGCCCTTCCGCGAATGGCTTTCGAAAAGCGCCTCGTCCGCAAGCGCGGCATGCTCCGCCCGCTCCTCCGCCTTCGAAAAATCGGCGCAGCGCGGCGAAAGCTCTGCTGCAAGCTCGCGCATGAGCTCCGCGGGGCTCCTTGTCATGATATCGGTTTTGTTTATGAAAACGACGGTCGGTATGCGGTATCTTCTTAAAAGCCGCCAGAGGGTCACGGTATGAGCCTGCACGCCGTCCGCGCCGCTGATGAGCAGCACGGCGTAATCGAGGATGCGGAGGGTGCGCTCCGTTTCGGTCGAAAAATCGGCGTGGCCGGGGGTGTCGATGAGAACGGCGTTCAGCCTGTCGGTGTTGATGACGGCCTGTTTCGAAAAGATCGTGATGCCGCGGGCGCGCTCGAGGGCATGGGTATCGAGGTGAGCGTCGCCGTGGTCGACCCTCCCCCGCGTCCGGATCTGCCCGGTGAGGTATAAAAGGCCCTCGCACAGAGTCGTTTTTCCCGCGTCCACATGTGCGAGGATCCCGATCGCGATCCTTGTCATCAATACTCCCGTTATACTATTACTTTTAAATCATAACAGCTTCTGTTTCAGGGTTAAACTAACCTATATATAGCTCTTCCTCGAAAAAATCACTGTCTATTCTTTTTATTTCATAGAGATGCTCAACCGACACGCCAACATTATGCTTTATCATCAGCTTTGTAAGCATATTTCCGTCGACCAGTACAACTTTTACACCCAGCAGGTTTTCTGCATATTGAGCCGCCCCCGACGAAAACTTCGCCGTTGTGATAAATAAGCCTTTCTGTGCTTGCTGTCCCTGAAGCGCGCCTACAAACTTCTGAATTTCGGGTTTGCTTACAGTCAGATCAGGCGACCACTGTTTTGCCTGAATATAAATATTGCTGAATCCGAGTTGATCTTCCTTAATGATACCATCTATCCCACCATCATTTGATTGCTGAGTAACACGACCGGCTTCATCAATTCCGTTTCCGTAACCCATGCTTAACAGGAGTTTTACTACAAGTTTTTCAAACCCTGTTGGAGTAAGCTTCATGACCTCGCTCATAATTTGGCTGGCCAAAGCAGAATTTACTTGCTGAAATGCAGACTCCAGTATCTCGACGGGAGACTCTTCCTTTTCATCTTCAACCTGTGAATTGGAATCTTTTGCCGTCGTGCTGTGAAAGGCCTTAAATTTGCTGTATTTTTCCAGATAGCGCAGGTCTATTTTTTCGCCGGATTTTAGCGCTTTTTTCCCTTCTGTTGTGATGCGGTATTTTCCACGCTGCGGCGTTTCGATCAATCCCGCTTTGTCCAGATACATCCTTGCCCATGCAACACGATTGTCAAATGTGCTCTGCTTTCCGCTTGGGAGCAATTCCGCGCGATCCGCAGCGCTGATTTTCATTTCGGTTGCTATGGCCTCTCTGACTTCTTTAGGGCCGTGCAGTTCTCCGTCTTCAATTGCGTGCAGAAAGCCTTCGAAAAATTCAAAAAATTTGGGTACGGGCATATAAACCTCCTGCTTCAAGCAAATTAACAATTATTTTTTAAGGCTCAGTATTATCCCGAGCGCGATCGACAGCGCGGCGGCGGCGATGACCTGGTATTCCGCGGGGAGCAGGAAAGTCGCCGTATGCGCCGGGATCCAAAAGAAGGGGATCGTTTTCAGCACGGTGAAGGAAATGAAGCCGTGCCAGTCGATGCCGTTCACAATGCCCCCGAGGCCGGGCTTTTTCGCGCCGTCATGGCGCAGCTCGAGATATTTGTCCGTGCATTTATGGAAGGCCATGAACACCGGCCCGAAGGTCAGGTTCATCAGCGCGGCGGTATAGAAAGCGCGAAGAAGATCCTGCCCGAAGCCTTCGCCGGGGGCCGGGAGCAGGCCGTTTGCCATCATTCCGGCAACGCCGCTCTTGAAAAAGTTCATCATGAACGTTATCGCAACGCCGATAAGGCCCCAGATGAGCAGCCGCCAAACGACATATACGGGCAGCGCCCACTCCTTTTTGCGGATGCGCAGGGCGAGGACCTCGCCGACCGTCGC
>JAEEYN010000172.1 GCA_016288175.1 Bacillota bacterium
GGTCAACAAGGCCTGCGACCAGCTCCGCTCCGGCGGCGTGGACGTCGAAACAGAGCAGCGGGACAGGCCCGACGGCGTGGATATCGTGATCCGCATCACGAGCCCGCGGGCGGAAAAGGAAAATGCGTAAACAGCTGCGGGGGAGGAGCCTGAGCTTATTTCACTGCATATTGACAAATCTAACTATTAATGATATATTATGCTTGTCATAGTGATTCTTCAAGAGCGTATTAATAGAGAGTTTGATGAAAAAGAAGCTGATCTGAACAAAATCTGAAAAGAACAAGAGGAGGGATGAGATAAGTACGAAAAAACGCAACAGATACAACACAGATTGACAGTTATACTTATATTATAAGAGTTGAGACTTCTTCAAATGCAGGAAACAATCCCGAACCTACTCCGTCTCCCGTACCGTCAAACCAATAGAAAGAGGTGCAAAAATGAAAATTTTGTCAAATAAATCAGTAGCTTTGATGCTGACGGTCATGTTGCTGCTCCCGATTATTGCCTGCGCAGTGCCGGGAGAGACCGCGGAGCAGCCGACCGGGTCGCCGACTGCACCCGTGACGACCGAACCGCCTGCGCCGGAGCCGACCGCTGAACCGGAGGCGACGCAGGAGCCGCAAAGCTTCGTTTTAGCCGCAGACGAAAACTATATCGATGAGGTTTTTCCCTTGATTGAAGCGATCGGCGCGATCCACAACAAGCATTATTCAAGGGAAAATGCTTTCTTTAATTACAGAGCCATGATCTACGATCCGCAAACGGGGTATCATCTGTACATGCGCATTCGATTCGTGTCCGACGAGCCGGGCCAGATATTGGAGGTTTCCGCCGTCCCGGATAATCAGGGAGTAATCAGCTTCAACATCCGGGATATCCATATGTGCGACGCCGATAATTACAACAATGAGGCGTGGATCGCAGCATATCCGGAAGAACTCTGGCAGGAATACTCGGATTATATGGATGGCAATGAGACCATTGTTATTACGCCGGAGGATATTTCCGCAACAGGCTGCACCGCAGCGGAGGGAGAGGAATACCTTATGGCGATCGGCAGCTGCTATCAGCGGAAGCTCTGCGAGCTGTTTACGGGAATGCCGGAAAACTATCCCGGCTACTGCCGGGAAATGCAGCCGGTTGAATGCAGGATCATTTCGCTTGATTCACCGGATGAGGATATCGCAAGGTTCTATCTGCGGTTTGCATCGCTGCCCAACGATTTGCGAACGATCTTCAATTGGTTTGATACGGATCGCGAAGAAAGCTGTTTTGCAGACGAAAGCTATCCTCCGGAGATTTTCGGCTGGCTGATCACTCACGGCTGCATCGATCTATACAGGCAGAAAGACGGAAGCTGGACCGGCTCGACGAGCTGTCACGATGCACTGTGACACCGGGAGTCACCGAAAGCTGTAAAAAATCAGCGTGAAGCGGCTGTACCAAGCCGCTTCTGCTTTTTTTCGCAAATACTTGACAATGCAAATTATATTTTTTATAATTACTGTGTATAACCATTCCTATATTGTAATGGTTTTTCGCCCTGCACGCCGCTCGGCGCGGGCGGGGAGCAAAGACACCAGATTTCGAAAGGAGATTAATAAAATGGGTCTTATTTCAGCAATAGTCGGCGCAGCCGGCGGCGTTCTTGCCGATCAGTGGAAAGAGTTCTTCTACTGCGAAGCGATGCCCTCTAACGTTCTTGTGAAGAAGGCGACGAGGGTCGTTTCCAGCCGCTCCTCCAACACCAAGGGCAATGAAAACGTTATCTCCAACGGTTCGAAGATCGACGTTGCGGACGGTCAGTGCATGATGATCATCGAGGACGGCAAGATCGCTGAGGTCTGCGCTGTTCCCGGCGAATACATCTACGACAAGTCCTCCGAGCCCAGCATCTTCTACGGCGGTCTCGGCAAGGGCATCCTCGATCTCTTCAAGCAGATCGGCAAGCGCTTCACCTTCGGCGGTGATCCCGGCAAGGACCAGAGGGTCTATTATTTCAACATCAAGGAGATCATCGACAATAAATTCGGAACTCCGAACCCCGTTCCCTTCCGCGTTGTCGATTCGAAGATCAACCTCGACCTCGATGTTTCGATCCGCTGCTCCGGCGTTTATTCCTATAAGATGACCAACCCGCTGCTGTTCTATACGAACGTCTGCGGCAACGTTGCAAAGGAATACACCCGCGACATGATCGACACTCAGCTCAAGACCGAGTTCATAAGCGCTCTGCAGCCCGCTCTCGGCAAGCTCTCCGCGCTCGAGCTCCGTCCCAACGAGATCGTGACCCATAATACTGACATGGAAAACGCGATGAACGACGTCCTCTCCGAAAAGTGGGGCGAGCTCCGCGGTATCCAGGTCGTCTCCGTCGCTCTCGGCTCCGTCACCCTCCCCGAGGAGGATCAGGAGCTGATCAAGAAGGCGCAGCGCGCCGCGATGCTGATGAACCCCACCTACGCGGCGGCAACCGTTACCGCTGCTCAGGCGGACGCCATGGTCGCTGCGGCGAACAACGAAGGCGGCGCGATGGCGGGCTTCATGGGCATGGGCATGGCGATGAACGCCGGCGGCAACGCAGCGAACCTCTATGCGATGGGTCAGCAGCAGCCCCAGCAGCCCGCACCCGCTCCGGCGCCCGCACCCGCGAATGGCTGGACCTGCGCCTGCGGCACCGTCGCGAACGGCAATTTCTGCCCGAACTGCGGCGCGAAGAAGCCCGAGGAGAAGCCCACCTGGACCTGCGAATGCGGCAGCGTCAACACCGGCAACTTCTGCCCGAACTGCGGCGCGAAGAAGCCCGAAGAGAAAGCGACCTGGACCTGCAGCTGCGGCGCGGTGAACGAAGGCAATTTCTGCCCGAACTGCGGCAACAAGAGGCAGTAAAATAAGCCGCGGCTTCGCGGCTCCCCCTGAAAGGGATCAGCGCGGACGGCAATGGCGGGGCGAAAGGCACGCCATTGCCGCCGCTTGAATACCGCTCCGAAAGGGCGGCAAAGGAGGAGTGAAGTTCATTGGCAGGACTGATAGAGTATAAATGCCCGTGCTGCGGAGGCGCGATCGCCTTCGACAGTGCGCTACAGAAAATGAAGTGCCCGTACTGCGATACGGAGTTCGAAATGGAAACTCTGCAGTCGTACGATGCGGAACTCAACAACCAGAAGCCGGACGAACTGAACTGGAACACCGCCGGCGCCGGAACCGACTGGCAGCCCGGCGAAACCGATGGGATGCGGATCTATATCTGCCAATCCTGCGGCGGCGAGATCGTCGGCGACGCGAATATGGCGGCGACATCCTGCCCCTTCTGCGGCAACCCCGTCGTTGTTGCGGGCAATTTCTCCGGAATACTGAAGCCGGATCTAGTCATCCCCTTCAAGCTCGATAAGGAGGCGGCGAAGAGGAGCTTCATGCAGCACCTTGAGGGCAAGCGCCTTCTTCCGAAGGTCTTTAAGGACGAGAACCACATCGACGAGATCAAGGGCATCTACGTTCCCTTCTGGGTCTTCGACGCGGACGCGGACGCCGATATGCGCTTCCGCACGACCCGCGTGCGCGCCTGGCGCGACAGGGATTATCAATACACCGAAACGAGCTATTATTCCGTCACGAGGGCAGGTTCCCTCGGCTTTGCGGCGGTGCCCGTCGACGGCTCCGTCAAGATGGCGGATGACCTGATGGAATCGATCGAGCCCTTCGATATTTCCGAGGCGGTGGATTTCCAGACTGCTTATCTCGCCGGTTACCTTGCGGATAAATACGACGTCACCGCGGAGCAGAGCATCGAGCGTGCGAATCAGCGCATCAAGCAGAGCACCGAGCAGGCGTTCGCTTCGACCGTCACCGGCTATGCGAGCGTGGTGCCGGAGGCGAGCAGCATCCGCCTCACGAACGCGACGACGAAATATGCGCTCTATCCCGTCTGGCTGCTGAACACCACATGGGAAGATAAGCAGTATACCTTTGCGATGAACGGTCAGACCGGCAAATTCGTCGGCGACCTTCCCGTCGACAACAAGGCGAAGCGCAAATGGTTCTGGCTCCTCGCCGCGATCGGCGCAGCTGCCACTTTCGCGATCGGCGCTTTGATCGCGCTGATGTAAAGGAGGGGTAAGGATGAAGATCATCAATAAAAAACGGGTCCTCGCCCTTGTTGCGATCCTGCTTTTCGCGCTGATGTGCGCGCTGCCGGCGCTGACAATGGCCCAGTCCGTCTATATCGAGGACAACGCGGGCTATCTTTCGGAAAGCGAGCGCGCTTCGCTCCGCAGCAAGCTTTCCTCCTACAGCTCCAAGCACGGCTGCGATATCGTCGTCATCACCTGCGACAGCGTCGGCGCGAAATCCGCGGAGCTCTACGCCGCCGATTATTACGAATATCAGGGTTATGCGAAGGACGGCTTCGTGATGCTTATCAGCCGTGAGCGCGACTACGCTTTCGCCGCAACGGGCAAATGCCAGGATGCGCTGACGGACGATGCGCTCGAGGTCCTCGAGGACGAGGTCGTGGACGTGCTGAAGGACGGCGATTACTACGGCGCCTTCGTAAAGTTCGCGGACTACTGCGATGAATTCATGACCGCGTATGAGGGCGGCGAGCCCTACGAAAAGCCCAAGGACACCGGCGGCAGGCTTGCCTTTGCGGGCGTTGCCGCAGCGGGCGTCGGCGCCGCGACCGGCGCGATCGGCACCGGAAGCATGAAGAGCAAGCTCAAATCCGTTCGCTCGAAATCTTCCGCAACGGATTACGTCAAGCGCGACAGCATGAACATCATGGCGGCGAACGAGATGTATCTCTATTCCAACGTCGTCCGCACCCCGATCCCGCGGGACGACGAACGCTCCTCCGGCGGGGGCCACAGCTTCACTTCCTCTTCCGGATCGAGTTGGTCGGGATCGAGCGGAAAATTCTAAATGAAATGAAAAAGAGAGCCTTCGAAAGAGGCTCTCTTTTTTCGTGCAATAAGATTTACAGCCCGATCAGCTCATACTCCATGCTGCCATAACCGAGCTCCGCCGCCGCTTCGACGGTATGCGCACCGTGGCGGGATTCGACCCGCTCAAGGAAATGCGCCCGGCCGGGGTCGTCCGAAGCATAGACGAGGTCGAGGCAGGCCCTGTCGATCGCGACGGGGTCGAGGGAGGCGAGGATGCCGATATCCTGCATGCAGGGATCCTCCGCGACCTCGCAGCAGTCGCAGTCCACGGAAAGGTTCTTCATAACGTTGATGAACGCGATCTTCTCCGCGAAATGTTTTACGACCGTGGAGGCCGCGTCCGCCATGGCCTCGAGGAAGCGGTCCTGCTCCGCGTGGACGTTCCAGCATTCGACGTTATCGTTCGATACGCCGCCGGAATGGATCAGCGCCTTGCCCTCGCGGGAAGCGCAGCCGATCGAAAGCTGCTTCAGCGCGCCGCCGAAACCGCCCATCGGATGGCCCTTGAAATGCGCGAGCACGAGCATGGAATCATAGTTGACGATGTTCTTGCCGACCCGATTCTCCTTCAAAACCTTGCCGTTTTCAACGGGCCAGATGAGGTCCGGCCCCTCCGCGTCCATGAGGTCCACGGTGAAGGCCTTGCTCCAGCCGTGCTCCTCGATCAAAGCGAGATGCTCCTCGGTATAGTCGCGAACGCCGCCGAACGCCTTGCCGTAGGCGGTGTTGCACTCGACGACCGTGCCGTGCACCTCCTCGATCATCGGCTTCCAGAATTCCGGCGTCAGGTAATTCTGATTGCCCTTTTCGCCCGAATGGAGCTTCACAGCGACCTTGCCGGGCAGCTCGACGCCGAGCGCATGATACATTTCAACCACCTTTTCGGGGGTCAGTTCCCTTGAAAAAAACACTTTGGACTTCATAAAAAGCACCGTCCTTTCAATTCGATTATATGAAAAACCCGTTCGGATGTCAACGGGTTTACGCGATATCATATGGAAACTCAAAGCGCAAGCCGCATCTGAACGTGTGGTATGCCGTCCTCGAGGAACACTTCGCTCGTGACGGCGAAGCCCGCCTTTTCATAGAAGCCGATCGCGTATTGCTGCGCTTCGATATAGACCTCACTCGCGCCGAGCCGGCGGCATTCGTCGATCGCGGCGCGCAGCACGGCCATGCCGAGGCCCTTCCCGCGCTCCTTTGAGACGACGCGGCCGATCTGCATCGTGCCGGGTTCATCCGCTTTTTCGCAGACGCGCGCGCAGGCGGCGCAGGAACCGTCGGCGTTCGGAATGAAGATATGCACTGCCGCCTGATCCAGCCCGTCGAGGTCCTGATAGACGCAGTTCTGCTCCACGACGAAGACCGCGCTCCTTAGGCGCAGGATCTCATAAAGCTCCTTTGCGGTGAGCTCTGAAAAGCGTTTGATCTGCAGTTCGTATCCGTTCATAGCTTCCTCTTTAATTTGCGTTTTGATTATAATAAGCGAAATACCGGGAAAAATCAAGCGAAAGCATATAAAGAAATACATTGAAAACCGAACATTCCAATGATAGAATGTAACTGCGGCAAGGTTTGATATGATATCTGCTGTGGAAAGGAAGGATCGGATGAAGAAAGGCGTTTTGTTTGCAGAAGTATTGTTTTTGCTTCTTTTTGCTTTCGTTTCCTGCGGGAAGGCTCCGACTCCAGATTCCGGTGCGGCGGGCCCTCTGCCGATTCCGAAGCCTTATTCCCCGGGGATGACGTATGCTGACGTCTACACCACGGAAACGGATTTCGACAACCGCTTCGGACGAACCTTTGTGAGCCTGATCGAAACGGAGGAGACCTATTTTTTCCACCCGACGCACAGCGGATACGAGTACTTTTGCGATAAGCTGTCCGGAGAATCGGGAGTGCTTTGCGGGAAGCCGGAATGCACCCATGACAAAACGGCGGATAATGCGGAGTGCGGCGGATTCACAAACGGGATCGCGGCAAATACCGTCAATCTTTACCAAGGAAAGCTCTACTACCTCGGTGACGCTCCGCCCGATGAGCTCGGGAACCGTACTGCGGTTTACAGGATGAATACCGATGGAACGGAGCATGAAAGGCTCTTCCGGCTTCGCTGCGATGCGGCTTATATCCCGCAGCGGCTCGACTGCCACAGAGGGAGGCTCTACGGATGGAACTGCACGGAAACGGTGACGGACGGCGTCCCGGAGCAGCTTTGGAGCGTTTCCTGTTTCGATATCGAAACGGGAGAGTTCAAGCTTATATGCGAAGGAAGAGGCTACAGCACCGTTATGCCGACGCTCTTCTATTTCGGCAAATACGTTTATATATGCGCGTCGTGGGGCCTCCATTCCGAAACCGGCGGGAACGCTGACGCGCAAGAATGGATCGGAACGAATATTCGTATTTATCGCTGGGACATAGATAAAGCGGAGCTGGAGACCGTGGCGGACGGCGTTGTTGACAGCATGATCGGCTTGATGCCTGCGATATGGGTCGAAGCGGAGGACAGGATCTATATAGTTCCGAAGGTCGCGTTAACTTTGGACGGCGAAAGACCCGAAACTGCGGTCTACATGATCCGAGACGGCGGGATAGAGAAGCTGTTTGATTTCGACGGAAGGAGCGGCAATTTGGACGCCCTTGACGGCGGCGTGATCCTTTATGATTTCGATCGCGAAAAGGAAATGATGCCGGTATGTATAAAGGACTTCACCGGCGCAATCGTTTATGAAGGCAAATGGGATATGCGCCTGCTTCGCTCGCTTGCACCCGGTGCGTCGTTTTGCTCCTTCTATGCCGTGATGGGGGATACGCAAACGCTGTACTGTTCGATGCTGCTTAATGCGAATGGCAAACGGGGCGGCGCGAACTGCCTGATACGCTGCCGCCTGACGGATGGGGAACCGGAGATGACCGTGTTGTTCGTTACGGAAAACAGCTAACGGAATAAGCCCGGCGCAGCGCCGGAAAAGTCAAAGCAGGAGGTCTCATGACCTCCTGCTTTTATTATTCAGCTCTTCATGTGCACGTCCAGCTGCGGGAACGGGATCTCGATCCCGGCGGCGTTCAGCGCGTCGCGGCCCTTTTCGGTCAGCTCGAAGCGCAGGCGCCAGTATTCCTCCTGTCTGCACCAGAGGCGCAGCTTGCACTTCAAAGCGCTGTCGCCGCATTCATCAAGCAGTACCTGCGGCGCGGGCTCCGAAAGAACGCCGTTTTCGCCGTCGAGGATCGAGAGCAGCGCCTCGCGGACGGCCTTGAAATCGCTGCCGTAGCCGACGCCGAAATCGATATCGAGGCGGCGGGTGCCCTCGCGGGTGTAGTTGATGATCGCGCTGTTGGTGAGGCTCGAATTCGGAACGGAGATATGCCGGTTGTCCGCCGTGATGAGCTCCGTATAGAATACGCTCACGGTACGGACCGTGCCCTCCGTTTCGCCGATCTTGACATACTCATCGGCCTTGATCTGCTTGTTGATAAGAAGCATTATGCCGCCGATGAAATTGCTGAGCACGCCCTGCAGAGCGAGGCTGACGGCAACGCCGGCGGAGGCGAGGATCGCGACGAAGGAGGAGAGGGGAACGCCCATCACGCCGATCGCGGCAATGACGACGACCGAATAAAGCAGGATCCGGATCA
>JAEEYN010000022.1 GCA_016288175.1 Bacillota bacterium
CAGTAGGCCGCGCCGGAGAGCACGTCGGTGTTCAGATGGGGCACCAGCTCCTTGGCCTCCTCCAGGCTCATCATCCGGGAGGGGATGCCGCAGGCGTGCTGAACCTCGATATTCTTCCGGAACTGGGTCAGCTCCTTCTCGGTGTCGGCGATCATCAGGTAGCCGCTCTGGCGCAGCTCGATGTCGCCGTCGTATTCCAGAATGTCGTTGGCGTGCTCAAAGAACTCCGTGGAGAACTTGGACATGCGGCAGTTCATCTCGGTGCCCCACTGCATGCGGAAGCCCGCGCCGCAGGCGCCGGTGGAACCGGAGCAGATGAAGCCTTTTTCGAGAACGACGATGTTCTTGGCGCCGCGTTTCGCCAAATTGTAGGCGATGGAGCAGCCGGACATACCGGCGCCGATTATGACGATATCAGCTTTAGTCTTCATTCTTCTTGGCCTCCTCCGCGATAAGATGCAGCTTCACACCGACCACAGGGGGACGAATGTTGTGGAACTTGAGATCGGCAATGTTCTGACCGGTGGCGTTCGCGATCTCCCGAAGCACGAGCTGCCCGCAGGTCTTGCCCTGGCAGGGACCCATGCCGATGCGGGTGATGCGCTTGATCTCATCATAAGTGACGTAGCCCTGGGCGATGAGATCGCGGATGTCTTTCAGAGTGACATCGGAACAGCGGCAGATGATGGTATTCTCGTCCATGTGCTTATGCCTCCCTCCTGAAATTGCGGAAATCGTAGAGATATTTGCGATCCACTTCCAAAGTGACCACCGGAGTGCGGTCGAAGGAGGGCGGATTCATGACCTTCACGACCTTGGCTTCGCAGATGGGCTGTCCGGCGCGGTCAAGGCCGATGACCTTTTCGCCCGCTTCGGGCAGGGGCAGGAACTCATAGGGGATGCGGAATTCCACCGTATCGGCGGATTTCGAGCCGTCGACGATCATGATGGACAGGCCCGGGCATTTCGAAACGCAGACGCCGCAGCCGGTGCAGACGTTTTCGTTCCGCTCGGGGATGTTGTTGATATCTTCACCGATCTGGATCGCGCCGAAGGGACAGGCCGTCTGGCAGGGGTTGCAGGGGATCTTCTGATAGCATTCCACGACTGCAACCGGGCCTTTGTTGATCCTCTCAATGGGAGGAAATTTCGTCATGACCATTTCACGTGTGGCCACACCTGTTTTCTCAAACATCTTCATTCCTCCTTACAGCTGACTGATTTTCATGCCTGCGCGGATGCGGTCTCCGACGGGGCCGGAACGGAGCCCTTCGAGCTGAGCGAGGTATTCCCGTTTGCGCGCTTCGAAATCCGCGGGTACGTGGCCGAGCTTCGCTGCGGCGCACAGGCCCGCGAGATAGCCCTCCGCCATCGCGGAGCTGGCTTCTTCGATTCCTGAGGTGTCGCCCGCAACGAAGATCCCGGGAATGCAGGTCTCGCATTCTTCGGTCCTCATCGGAACGCTGCCGCTGAGCTGAGGAACGTACTTCATCTCGACGCCGCGCATCGCGAGCAGCTCGTTGAGCGGGCTGAGGCCGACGGAGATGCAGAGGACATCCACATCATAGCGCTTTTCGGTGCCGGGGATGGGTTGGAATTTATCGTCCACCTCGCAGACGATCGCGGCTTCGATGCAGTCCTTGCCGATGGCCTCCTTAACGGTATGGGAGGTGAGGATCGGCACACCCATTCTTGCGAGCTTCGATGCGTGAACGAGGTATGCGCCGATGCGGGGCGCCGCGTCGAGAACGGCGACGACCTCGATGCCTGCCTGCATGAGCTGATAGCTCACGATAACGCCGATGTTGCCGGCGCCGACCATCAGCACGCGGTCGCCGGGACGGACGCCATAGACGTTCATCAGGGTCTGCACCGCGCCTGCGCCGTAGATACCGGGCAGGTCGTTATTGGGGAACGCCAGGGATTTTTCATAAGCGCCTGTCGCGCAGATGACGGATTTTGCCCTGATCTTGAAATACTCTTTTTCGTCCTTGAGAACGGTGACCACATTGTCCTCATAGAAGCCGACAGCGGTAGCGTTGAGCATTATCTCGATCTGATCGCCGAATTCCTCGACCTTTTTCATAAGGATGCCGGCGATATCCACGCCCCTGTGGGAGGCGTACTGGCTTTCGGAGCCGAAGAACATATGGGTCTGCTTGATGAGCTGTCCGCCGGGGCGGAAGGTGCGCTCGAGAACGAGCACCTTTGCGCCGGATTTCGCCGCGGAGATGGCGGCGCAGAGACCTGCGGGGCCGGAGCCGATGATCAGCAGTTCAACTTCTTTCATTCGATCCTCCCCTTTCCTTCCTGCGACTCGACCTCCATGCCTTCCTTAAGGAGGGTTATGCAGGTGCGGACATTGGGTTCGCCGTCAACTGTCATCTGGCAGGAGGCGCAGTTGCCGATCGCGCAGTAAAAACCGCGCGGACGGTGCTTTTCGGGGCTCTTTGCAAGCACTTTCACGCCCGCTGCATGGAGCGCGGCCGCGATCGTTTCGCCCTCGTATCCCTTCATCGGCTGACCGTTGAAGGTGAAATTGATCTCCTTACCTCTGTCAAAGGTAAGGATCGGGTGCTGAGTGATCCTCATTTCCTCATATCCTTTCAAAAAACCTTTGATCTGTTGTTTTATTTTTCAGACATATAGGGATAAGCGATCGCATCGGAGGGGTTGAAGGTCTCCTTCACGCAGTGCGGGCTCATCCAGCGGATCATGTTGAGCGCGGTGCCGGCCTTGTCGTTCGTTCCGGAAGCGCGAGCGCCGCCGAACGGCTGCTGGCCGACGACTGCGCCGGTGCACTTGTCGTTGATGTAGAAGTTGCCGGCGGAATGCAGCAGCGCCTTTTCCATCTTTACGATCGCTTCACGGTCCTGCGCGAAGATCGCACCGGTCAGGGCGTAGGGCGAAGCCTCGTCGCAGATCTTCAGCGTTTCGTCGAGCTTATCGTCCGGGTAGACGTAGACGGAGACGATCGGCCCGAAGATTTCAGTGACCATGGATTCATAATCGGGCTTCTTGCAGACGATGACGGTCGGCTCAACGAACCAGCCCTTGGAATCATCGCAGGTGCCGCCGATGACGATCTCGCAGTCCGGGCTTTCCTTCGCGCGGTCGATATAGCCCTTGCAGCGGTCGAAGGAAGCCTTGTCGATAACGGCGGCGAGGAAGGTATCGAAATCCTGCACGTCGCCCATCTTGACGCCCTTCATCATTTCTTTCATCGTTGCAAGCACGTCCGGCCAAATGCTTTCCGGAACGAAAGCGCGGGAACATGCGGAGCACTTCTGGCCCTGGAACTCGAACGAGCCGCGGATGAGCGCAGCGGCGAGCGGGCGGACCTTCGCGGTCTTATGCGCGAAGATGAAGTCCTTGCCGCCGGTTTCGCCGACGATGCGCGGATAGTTGTTGTAGGAAGCGATATTTTCGCCGATCTGCTTCCAGACGCTCTGGAAAACCTCGGTGGAGCCGGTGAAATGGAAGCCTGCGAGCTCCTTGCGGGAAATGACGTATTTTGCCATGTCGCTGCCGCTGCAGGGAACGAAGTTGATGACGCCGGCGGGAAGGCCGCAGTCCTCAAGCAGCTTCATGAAATAGTAGTTGGAAAGCACGGCGGTGCGGGAAGGCTTCCAGACGGCGACGTTGCCGACGATGGCGGGCGCCATGGGAAGGTTGCCGCCGATGGAAGTGAAGTTGAACGGCGTGATCGCGCAGATGAAGCCGTCGAGTGCGCGGTAATCCTGGCGGTCCCAGATGCCGGGAATGGAGCCGGGCTGGTCCTTGAAGATCTCCTGTGCGGACCAGACGCCGAAGCGCAGGAAGTCCGCAAGCTCCGCGATGTCGATCTCCGCCTGGAAAACGGTCTTGGACTGGCCGAGCATGGTGGAGGCGTTCAGCACCTTGCGGTACGGGCCTGTGATCATATCGGCAGCTTTAAGGAAGATCGCGCTGCGGTGTTCCCAGGGCATCTCTTCCCAGGCTTTCTTTGCAGCCAGCGCCGCATCCACAGCCATTTTCAGTTCTTTTGCACCGGCCATCGAGCACTCTGCGATCACGTGAGCATGATCGTGCGGCATGGTGACCTTGATGGTTTTTTTCGTGAAGATCTCTTTGCCGCCGATGATCAGCGGGATCTTCACGACTTCGGCAGACTGTTTGGCAAGTTCTTCCTTCAGTTCCGCGCGCTCTTTCGAACCGGGGAGATACCCGCGGAAAGCGTCGTTTTCGGGTCGTGCGATGGTGAAATAGGCGTTTGACATAAATCCTCCTTTTTTCGGCTCGTACTCAAAAAAGTCAAGTCTTTTGATTTGTCGGGTCGTGTTGAAATATCCCATGAAAAAGTTATAAAAACTTTCCATTAAAATATAACATAATATAACATATCCGAAGGGTGTTGTCAATGGAGAATGCGAGCATTTCGGGCAGCCGGCGAAGCTTTTTTCCGCGCCTCAAAATGAAGACCGAAGCCGGATCGCGATAAGAAAAGAGGAGGGCCATGCCCTCCCCGGAAAAATCGGAATTAAGCTCCGCTCTGCGTCCGCAGCGCCGCTTACGGCAGTATCGGCTCCCTTTCGGTGACCTCGGAAATGCGCTCGAGCATCGCGCTTTGAAGCGGCGAGGCGGCGTTCGAAAATTCCGCGATCTCGCCGGCGAGAACGGCCATCGCGACCGAGCCGAACTCCGCGTTGAGCGGCGTTTCGGGCTCCATGTCGAGATACTCCCTGTCGCATTTCAGCATGATCTCAAAGGACTGCGGCAGACTTTCAAACGGTATCGGTTCGCAGTCGAGCTGCAGCGCGTCGCAAAGCTCCCGCGCGCGGTCTTCTGCGGCGGCGGAAAGGATGAACGCTTTCAGTTCGCCGCGGGCGAGGCCGAAGGTATCCGGCACATCCGCACCGTTGTGTTCGTCGATGTAGCGAAATCCGTAAAGGATATAAGTCCAGCGGTCGGCGACGGTTTTGATTTCCATAAACATCTCCTTCCAAATTGCCTTGATGCGTTTCAGCGCTTCAGGATATCGGTTCACGGCGACGTAAATCAGGCGCGTGACAGCAGCTCGGGGTTCAAAGCTCGAACCTGTAGATGCATTTTTGCGTATCGCCGTCTATGACCCTCATATCGTTATCCTCCGGAAGTTCCGCGATCTCCAGCAGTTTTCCGTGAAGATATTCGCAGGTCTTTCGAGAAGCCTGGTTATCCGGGCTGCAGGTTATGAAAAGATGGTCCATGCCGTGCCTGCGCGCAAGCGAGAACAGAAGCAGACAAGCTTTCGCGGCGTAATGCGAGCCCCTGTATTCCTCGAAAACGGTGTAGCCGATATGCCCTCCGTAATACAGGCCGTCGCAATAGCCGATCCGCAGGTCGCAGACGCCCATCTTTCTTCCCTGCTTATCGCATATATTGAAAAAGTATGCGGGGACCCATTTTCGAACCGGGTCAGCGTCGGCCGTCCGTTCAAGAACCAGCGTTATCTCGTCATTCCGCAAAAAAGCCGTATCAAGAAACTCCATAGATCCTCCCCGAACGCGCCGCGGCGGTCCCGATCGCGATCCCGTTCGCTGCGTCCGTTCATGCTTTTTTATAAAGCTTATCTGATAAAATGCGTCGACTGCCGCGGTTCCTTTGCGGGAATGCCGTATTTCTCCCGCCCGAGAGCGATGCTCTTCATCAGGAAGGTCATATTCCTCGCGAGCGTGCGCATGGTCTGAAGGCCTTCCGCGTCCTCCGCCGCCTCGCCCGCAATCCTGCCGTGGACGCTGTTCCAATACTGGCTCGAGGCAACGGGCATGCCCGAGATCGTGAAATATTTATTCAGCTCGTCGAATGTTGCCGAGCAGCCCCCGCGCCTTGCGACGGCCACGCTCGCGCCGACCTTCATGGTTTTATCGAAGCCCGTGCTGAAAAACAGCCTGTCGAGGCAGGCGATGAGCGTCGCGTTCGCCGAAGCGTAATAGACAGGCGAAGCGACAACGAGACCGTCCGCCTCCTCGAATTTCGGCGCAAGCTCATTCACAACGTCATCAAAAACGCATTTGCCGTTCCTTCCGCAGGAACCGCAGGCGATGCAGCCGCGCACGGCCTTATTGCCGACCGTTACTGTTTCAACCGAAACGCCCTCTTCGGCAAAGATCTTTTCCATCTCTCTGAGCGCGATCGCCGTGTTTCCTTCCGGTCTCGGGCTTCCGTTAATGATCAGTACTTTCATAAAAAGCAGGTCCTCCTTTATCCTTTTCCCGCGGGCTCAGACACTTTTGCCCATCTCGTAGGCTTCCAGGAACGCAGGCGTTTTTTCGACCTCGCCCGGAGCGTAAACGTCGACGCCGTATATAACGCCCATCTCCTTTGCGCCCTCAACGCAGTCCGCATAGCCGCGGAAGCATTCGAGAGTGCGCTGCTGGGAGGCGACTGCTGCATCGGCGCAGGTCATGATATAGTAGAATTCCTTGTCCCGAACCTCCGTCCAGCGGGCGACGGTGCGGTCGATGACGGTCTTAAGCTGCGCGTCGACGGAATAAAAGTAAACCGGGCTCGCGAAAACTATGACGTCCGCGTCGATCATCTTTTGAAGAAGCTCCGTCATGTCGTCCTTTTTCGCGCAGACGCCGCCGGTCTTCTGGCAGTAGTAGCACCCGCTGCAGTAGCCGATCTTCTTTTCGGCAACGCGGATCTTCTCAACCTCGTTGCCCGCTTCGACAGCGCCGCGCATGAACTGATCGCACAGCGCGTCGGAATTGCCGCCCTTTCGTGGGCTGCCGGACAGAATCAAAACCTTTTTGCTCAAAATAAACCTCCGTTATCTTACTTATTTTGATTACATATCGTATTGTTTTGGTTATAGTTCGAAAAAATTTCCTCTCCCGACAAAGCCGGCGGACCGGGCTCAGTTTTCCCGCATCCGGCTTTCGAGAGTCTCCCTGTTCAGCCAATGCGTCAGGTCCTCGGGCTTGTCGACCGCGGTGTTCCCGATAAGCTTTTTCGCCAAAGCGACGAAACGCTCGCGCTCATCATAGGTTTCGAAAAGAGCGCTCCGCTCGATCGGCCGGATGTCCATCCGCGGCCAGAGTTCCTTCGCTGTTTCCGCGAAATACATCACCGCGCCGTCATAGAGTTTCTGCGTGAACAGTTCCTCTTCGCTCTCCGCCGTCACTTCAGCGCTCTCACGCTCGGCCATGATCGCCGCCAGCCTGTCCCGCAGTTCCCTGTCCTTTTTCATCCGGATGCCTGTCAGCATATTTTCGGGCGTTCCGAGTTCGAAAACCTCCCGCGTTCCGTCCTTCATGTTTACGAATTCGCAGGCGGCGTCCTTCAAGAACCAGGCGATGACCATGCCGGGATCATGCCCCCATGCTTCGCGAACGGACCGGCACGCGCCGATGCACTTCGAAATGACGGCTTTGTCCTCCGTGAAAACAGCTTTTCCGCTGATGTTGAGCACAACGCCGCTTTCGCGGTCATAAGCGCAGAGCTTCACGAGCGGATGAAGGCTCAGTTCACCGTAAAAAGCATCGCATTTCGCGGCGGTAAACAGGAGCGCACCCTCGGATACGCAGCAAAGCTCCGCCGGGTGCACGTTCGGCCTTTTGTCGAAGCCCTCCGTCGCCGCGTAAAGCACGGGTTCATCCCCGAGAAATGCCAGGATCTTCTCAATTTCGCCGTTCATGTTTCCCTCCTGCCGCCTTCGTTCGCGTTCCGTTTGATTATACCATGGAAACCGCGGCGTTTCAATGAATGCGGCGGCAGACATCTCTCCCCGCAGGATCTTTTTCGGTCCGAGCCTTTCAGGAGGTTGTAATTTCGTTATTTTTGTTGTATTATTACCGGAGCGCAATGCTTTTTCAAAAGGAGAAACCCGAAATGAAACAAACCGTACTTCGCAAATATGCCCGCCTGATCGCCCGCGTCGGCGCGAACATCCAGAAGGGGCAGGAAGCAATCATCTACTGCGATCTCGACCAGCCGAAATTCGTTGAACTGCTCGTTGACGAATGCTACAAGGCAGGCGCGAAAAAGGTCAAGGTGGAATTCGATTATCAGCCGCTTCAGAAGCTGCACGTCCGCCACAGGTCCGTGACCACAATGGCGAAGGTCGAGGAATGGGAAAAAGCCCGTCTGCAGTACTATATCGACACACTGCCCGCCCGTATCTACCTGATCTCCGAGGATCCGGACGGACTTCGCGGCATCAACCAGATGAAGATGGCGAAGGCCAGCCAGAAGCGCTTCCCCATCATCAAGCCCTACATCGACGAGATGGAAAACAAGTACCAGTGGTGCATCGCCGCTGTTCCCGGCGCGGCATGGGCAAAGAAGCTCTTCCCCGAACTGCCGAAGGGCAAAGCCATTGAAAAGCTTTGGGAAGCGATCCTCTTCACCTCCCGCGTGACCGACGACCCTGTCGCGGCATGGGAAGCGCACAACAAGGAGATCGCCGACCGCTGCGCCTATCTCAACAGTCTCGGCATCGCCGAACTGCGCTATAAGGGCGACAACGGCACCGACCTCACCGTCGGCATGATCCCCGAAGGCGTTTTCAAGGGCGGCGGCGACAGGACTCTGCAGGGCGTTTTCTACAACCCCAACATCCCCACCGAGGAATGCTACACCTCCCCGATGCGCGGCAAGGCCGAAGGCATCGTTTACGCAACAAAGCCCCTCTCCTATCGCGGCGAACTGATTGAAAACTTCTCCGTCCGCTTCGAAAACGGCAAGGCCGTGGAAGTCAAAGCCGATAGGAACCAGGCGCTGCTCGAGCAGATGATCTCGATGGACGAAGGTGCGGCGTATCTCGGCGAGTGCGCGCTCGTTCCCGTGGATTCCCCGATCTCCGAATCCGGCCTGCTGTTCTATGAGACCCTGTTCGATGAGAACGCTGCCTGCCATATCGCGCTCGGCATGGGCATGGCGGACTGCATCAGGGGCTTCGAGGAGAAGACGCTCGACGAATGCCGCGAGATGGGCATCAACGATTCGATGATCCATGTCGATTTCATGATCGGCTATGAAGGTCTCGATATCGACGCCGTCACCCGCGATGGCAAGACCGTCGCGATCCTCCGCAGGGGCAAGTGGGCGTTCTGATCCGTTTTTGACAAATAATGAAGCGGGCTTTCCTCCACGGGAAGTCCGCTTTTGCTTTATCCGAATGAGGGTTCCTTCCTCCGCGGCGCCGGCGGAGTTCGTCCCCCGAAATGAAAAGCCGCCCCGTTGAGGACGGCTGTCAGTTTTATTCGTCCATGTCGCAATACTGGCCCATCCTTCTCATGGAGAACATGTATGCCGGCACTTCGGTCTGCGGCAGCTCCTGCTGAACTTCCTCGGCGGCGCTGCTTTGGGGCTGCTTCTTTTGCGGTGTGAGCGAGGGTTTCGGCCCGGGCACGAATATCTCCTCGTGCGTTTCGCCGACCGGCTCCGCCTTCGCGCGCTTCGGCGATGTCAGGAAGCAGACGGCGACGACAGCAACGGCTGCCATCGCGAGGCAGACGATCCCGAGCGGGGATCTGCGGTAGCGCAGCACCGATTCGATGCGTTTCTTGACGCCGACTTCGCCGAACGGCACCGGGCAGACCGCCATCGACTTATGCTGGCGGTTGAACGCGAGCAGCGTGCCGGAATAGGCGGCCTTGCCTTCCCGGTCGAGCTGCGAAATGACCTTTTCATCGCATGCGAACTCGATATCGCGGCTGAGCAGGATGAACGCGACCCAGATGAGCGGGTTGAACCAGTGGAACGAAAGAAGCAGGAACCCGAGCGGTTTCCAGAAATTATCGCGCCGGCTGATATGCGCGCGTTCATGCGCGAGAACATGCGCGCGGGATGTTGCGTCGAGCCGCGAGGGCAGGTAGATCTTCGGGCGGATCGCGCCGAGGATGAACGGACTGCGCACCGCGTCGCAGATATAGACGCCGCGCTCCGTTTCGATCGAAACGCGCACCTTGAATTTCATATAAATGAAGCTCGCGGCCGCGTAAATCAGCATTGCGCCTGCGCCGATCGCCCAGGCCCAGGCCGCAACTGTCTCCGGCGATACGCTCCTGTTCGTTCCGCTCTTTGCCATAACGGGGTTGACCGCTTTATCGACCGCGTCGAATCCGCTTCGGAGCACGACCCGCCTGGAGATCGCGGGTGCGGTCTGCTGCTTCTCCGCCGGATCGGCAGCAACGAATTCGGTGCGTACGGGTTCCGCGCTCGGAAGCAGCGAAATCCCGCTTTCGATCGTGAACGGGAAAACGAGCCGCAGCGCAACAAGCCCCCACAGCACGCAGCGCGTCCATTTCGGGGCTTTTCTCAAAAGAAACCGCAGCAGCACGACGGCCGCAACAAGCCAGCCTGCCGTGATGCTGGTATTCAGTACTTTCAGAAAGGTCGCGTTCATCAGCGATTCTCCTTACGGTATGCCTCTATCATCCGGATGATCTCATCCGCCTCTTCGTCCGAAAGGTTCTTGCGGGCGGTAAACGCCGTCAAAAACGCCGGCAGCGAACCGTGGAAGGTGCTGTCAACGAACTGCTCGCTCATTGCGGAGTAGAATGCTTCCTGCGATATCCGGGTCTCGACGACGCCGTTGACGTTTTCGAAAAGACCGCGTTCGCAGAGTTTACGCAGAACGGTATATGTCGTCGGTTTTTTCCAGTTCAGTTCCTTTTCGCAGAGCTTCGCAAGTTCGCCTGACGGAATCGGTGCGTTCTCCCAGACGATCTTCGCGAATCGTTCCTGAACCTCTCCAAGTTCCATCTGTACCATATCCGAATCCTCTCTTTTTTCAAACTCGTTCGCGAAACGGTCTAATATTCGTTTTGTAAGCGAACACAGACCGTTTCGCAAGCTGTATTGTTATCTGATTTTCGGCGATCAATCGCCGGAAGCTTCGGTATCGACCCAGATCACGGGACGCACCGCGTAGCAGTTCAGAACATCATGGCCGACGTCAACGATCTCGCCCGAAGTTCCGACGCAGGAGACGCGGATCATTGTGGCGTTCTGATCATCCATCATGACGCTTTCGGTGGTCTCGATCGCCGGCGTACGCAGCCACCAGAGGCAGGTGTAGTCTTTGCTGCTGCGGTATGCGCCGAAGCCGGTCGCATACTTCGTTGCGGTGCATTTGCGGTCCTCGCTTGTGGGGAGATACCTTCTGACTTCATACATGCTGAGCAGGAACACTTTGTCTTCGACGATGCGCAAACCGCCGTCGCTCTCGGATATGCGCTGCTTTACAAGCATCCTCTCCTCGCCGCCGTCAAACGCCTTGTTCAGGAATGTGCTGTTCAGCCATTCGCGGACCAGGCAGGTTTCCCAGGTTACGGGAGTGTTGTCCTGGTAATAATCGTAACGCATATACGGGAGAGCGTCCAGCGCCTGCTTGCTGATCAGCAAGAGCTTGTTTCCGACCCTGTTGAGCACGATCCATTCGATGGGATCTTTTTCCTCGGATGTGATCCTCCCCTGCGGATATGCGCCGAACAGAACGGTCGAACCGATCTCGGCAGTCTTAAGGCGTTCCTTCGCGATCCTGATGACCAGCTCGTTGCTGTCGCCGTAATTCAGCCCGTGCAGGACGCGGTAGGCTTCATCGTAATCGCCCGCTTCCATCAGCTTGACGCCGCGGTTGTACTTGATTGCGGGAACGGCATACTTTTTGAAGAGGAACACGCCGGCGACGCAGGCGGCTGCGGCAAGCAGTACGGCAGCCACGATCTTGATGATGCGCTTTTTGCGCTTCTTCGCCTTCTCCTTTTCGACCTCCGCGGCCGCGATCGCTTCCTCGCGGTCCGTTTTCTCTTTCGCGGTGATCTCCTCGATATTGCGCTTTGCCTGCCGAATCCTTTCATCGGCGTCCCTGTAACCGGGGATCTGTTCAAAGATCTTGATCGCCTTTTCCTGGCTGCGCACGTTCATGTTTGCGGCGGCCTTATCGGCCTCCATATAGATCTCGTCAAGCTTCGAAGTGATCTTTTTCTCTTCGCATTCGGCTTTTTTCTCTTCGGCATCCTTATAATCCGGGATGCGGGCAAACTCGTCGGCGGCCTCGCTGTAGAGGCCTCCTTCAAACAGAAGCTGCGCGTTCTGATAGATCTGTTCAAAGACTTCCGCTGTGTTTTGATCCTTCGTTTCCATAGCCCATCCTCCTTATCGAGTTGGTTTACTATTGATAAACCTCGAGCGTAGTTTATCATGAGTAAACCGATTTGTCAACCCCTGTTTCGGCTTTTTTTGAAATTTTTTTCGGGAACGGCAACGGACTTGTACCCGCGGGCAATCCGCGGCCGCGTTTTTCCCGATCGCAGCAATAAACATCCACCGGCCAAAAACCGTTTCTGTCCTCATCGGGCACGAGCATATGCACGACCGCGACGGCATAGATGAAATCGAACAGCTCATCCGTCTCATTGCGCAGGCAGTCCATCACGGCGAAGCTTTCGGAATGCTCCGGCATCAGCCGCCTGCAGTATGCGATGGCTTCCGCCGAAACACCGGCCGCAAGCAGATCAAATCCTCTGACTAAACTTGAGTGTAACCAATCATTGACGCTTTAACAAAAAAGCAGATTGTTCAGCGATACCGGCTTGTGCTTTCCGCCCTGCAATGTTATAATAAATAATTAGATTATCTGGCTCGATCAGCTCTTTGGAGGTTTTGGTTTGATAGATTTAAACATCGATCTTCCGGAAGGTTTTTTGGATGAAGAGGTGCGCAGCGGTTATACCGTGACCGCCGAAAGGAAGAAGCTCTGGGCCGTCGAACTCGACCTTTGGGCTCAGTTTGACAGCGTTTGCAGAAAGCATAATTTGAAGTATTGCGTCGGTGCCGGGACGATGCTGGGCGCGGTCAGGCATCATGGCTTCATTCCCTGGGATGATGATATGGATCTGTACATGCTTCGGGAAGATTATGATAAGCTGATGCAGCTTGCAGACGAATTTCCCGAGCCGTATTTCCTTCAGAACAGCCGCACCGAGCCGAAACGCCTGTACTGGTTCGCCAGACTTCGAAACAGCCGGACAACAGGCGCCCTTTCATATGAGTTCGATGCAGATCCAAGTGTCTGCAAAGGCATCTTTATCGATATTTTCCCTTTGGACGGGATCTCGCCGGACAAAGCCGCGGACGCGAAACAAAGAAAATACAACGAAACCGCCCGCAGGAGGATATGGCGTTTCAACTCCGCAAAGTCATCGGTCGAGCGGAAAACCATGATCGGAAAGCTCAAGCGTGTGCTTCGGAAAACGCAGGTCCTGCTGTTTTATAACGATCCCAAAAAACTGTTTAGGACATACGACAACAATCTGAAAAAATACTCAACACCCGACGCAGAGCTTGTCGGGAACAGAACATTGGTTTTTGACTGTCCCAAATCACGCAGGCCGGTCAAAGACTACACGGACCTTGTTTATATGCCTTTTGAGTTTGTTCAGGTTCCGGTTCCGCGGGCATATGACTCAATGCTCCGCCAGCAATACGGAAACTATATGCAGATACCGGAGGATAAGAACGGAGCTGTGCACGGCGACATTCTTGTTTCGACCGATAATACTTTCGATCAGCTGAGGAGAAACCGAAACATATGATTTTTGCCGCTATCCTCGCCGGCGGGACCGGGAAAAGAATGGAGAGTTATTCGATCCCTAAGCAGTTTATCTCTGTCGGAGGCACTCCAATAATAGTCATAACCGTTCGCGAGTTTTTGAAAAACGACCGGTTTGACAAGATCTTCGTTGCCATTCACAAGGATTGGAGAGATTATCTGCGCGAACTGCTGGCCTCTTCGTTTTCCGCCGAAGAAACGGAACGCATAGCGTTGGTGGACGGAGGCAGTGAGCGTTTGCTTTCATTTGTCAACATCATGGAAACGATCATCTCCTTCCGCGGGATAAATGATGAAGATATCCTTATCTGCCATGATTCCGTGCGTCCGTTTGTGTCTCAGCAAATGATCAACGACTGCATAGACGCAGCCATTGAGGATGATTTTGCGCTGACAGTTGTTCCCACGACCGATACGATCCATGTCGCCATGGATCCGAAGTACATAGATGGTACCCTCGACCGAAGCAACCTTTTCAACGGTCAGAATCCTTCGGGGTTCCGGCTTTCGCTGCTCAAAAAAGCGATCGACAGTTTCACCGACGAAATGAAGGCCTCTGTGACCGGAACCACTCAGCTTGTGCTCAAGCTCGGGTATAAGATCAGAATGGTAAAGGGCCACACCAGCAACTTCAAGATCACCACCGACAACGATATTGAGGTTGCCGATCGGATCATGAGATCCCGTCCGAAAACCGGAAGCATCGATCTTGTCGATGTAACGCTTCGCGACGGAGGGATCGTCGTAAACTTCGATTACGGCGCCGAAAGGATGCAAAAGGTCAAAGCAACGCTCGAGGCTTCCGGAGTCGAATATATCGAAACCGGATACATCGATGAAAGGAAAGGCAGTCCGGAAGGGCGTACATGCTTCAACAACGAGGTATCGATCGAAAAAACTCTGCTCAGCAGCGGGAAAAAGCAAGGCGTTACGTACCTTGCCATGATCGACTACGGCACCTTTGATGTCAACCGGCTGAATCCAAGAAGCGCAAACGGGATCGACGGTATTCGTCTTGCGTTCCACAAAGAGAACTGGGAAGCCTCCATAGAATGGGGCAAGATCATCATTTCCAAAGGGTACGATCTGTATATTCAGCCCATGGTCAGCATGCGGTATTCCGACGAAGAGTTCAGGAAGCTTATTCACGTATGCAACACCGAGCTGGCAGGCGCAAAAGGTTTTTACATTGTCGACAGCTTCGGCCAGATGGACAACATGGATCTTCTGCACAAGCTCGAGACAGCCGACCAGTACGTAAGCATGAGCATGAAGCTGGGCTTCCATGCGCACAACAACAGACAGATGGCATATTCCAACGCGCAGACTTTTATCGGCTTCAATTCCCGTCATGATCTGCTGCTTGATGCAAGCATAATGGGTATGGGCAAGGGCGCGGGGAATCTGTGCACGGAGCTCATTGAATCAACTCTAATTGCCGAAGGAAAGCAGTATAACTCCAACATCCTCTACGAATCGATCTCCGAGTATTTTGCGGATCAGCAAAAGAAAACGCCGTGGGGCTACAGCCTGGATTATTATCTTTCTTCGCTTTATTCCTGCACGCCGAGCTATATCAAGATCTTCACTGCCGATGAGCGTGTAACAACCGATGTTCTCGTCGATCTTCTGAAGAACATGCCGGATGAGAAACGGGCGGCATGCGACCGAAAGTTTGCGGCCGAATACCTGAAAGCATATTTCGAATGAGCAAACTGTTGGAAAAGAGAAACAGCATCTACGGAGCCTGTGCGTTATGGGTAATACTTTTTCATACGCAGCGGCGGATCCCGACGCCGTATATTCCCGTGATTTCGAATATCATCGGCATCGGAAATATTGCTGTAGACATCTTCTTTTTCTTTTCCGGTCTTTGCTTAAGTTTATCCGCATCAAAGCATGATTACGCAAACAGCGGTTGGGGAAATTACTTTAAGAGAAGATTTACAAGAGTGCTTCTGCCATACCTGATCATCTGTATACCTTTTTATCTTTGGGCGGCTGCGTTTGAAAGCAGCGGAAGTTTTGCGGCAAGAGCAGCGGCCTTTTTTGCCAACATATCGTCGGTTTCATTTTGGCTAAAAGGAACTCAGACGACCTGGTTTGTTTATGGCATTTTGGTATTCTACATCGTGTTTCCGCTGATCTACACATTTGTGAAAAATCGCGGGATCGTGCAAAGCGGCTGTCTGCTTCTGGGGTTTGTTTTGTTTGCGGTCCTCACAGCATATCTCCCGATTCTCAATAACAGTATGATCGTATGGGCAAGGCTTCCGATTTTTACGATCGGGGTGATATCCGGCACTGAATATTTTGGGAAAATAAAACCAACGAAGCCTTCGCTTATCATCGCAGCTGCAGTTGCAGTTTCTCTTGGATGGCTCACGTCAGTTAGTGAATTATCCGAAACCTTTACTATCCCGCAAGTTTATCGATTGCTTCTCTATATCCCCATAACGCTTTCGTTAATGCTGCTTCTTTCACAATTCGGAAAGAAGATCAAGATTCTGGAATGGGTGGGAGGCCTGTCATTAGAAGTTTACCTCATACATGTAACAATGCTGCATCCATTAAAGCACTATGGAGTAATGGATGCTGTCGGTTATTGGCTGTACATCATTCTTCCTGCCGCAGCATTATTATCAGCGGCAGTGGTATGGATGATTGAAAAATGGTTATTAAAGCAGGGAGTCCGCGCATGATAGCATACAGTATTTTTGATGATTTTACTCCGGAGGCAATGGGCATATTGGAAGCATCGGGAGTTAAGGTAACGATACATCCCTTGGGTGTTCCAAGACCGGACGATGCTCAAATGAAAAGCATCTTGGAAAACTATGATTGTGTTATTATCGGAACAAGCCAGAAGATAACCGAAGATATGTTTTCCGATGTGAATTCGCCCAGAATAATTGCAACTGCTTCGGTTGGTCTGGACCATATACATATTCCGGAAGACAAGAAAGAACTGGTTAGTATTATCAACACACCCACGGCAAATGCAAGGTCGGTTGCAGAATTCACCTTCAGCTGCGCACTATGCTGTGTAAAACGTTTGCGGGAAGGTTCAGAGCTTTACCGGCAAGGCAAAAACAACAAATCGCTGTCTAAAAAGCCCGAAGATCTTTTTGGCAAAACGATCGGTGTTATCGGAGCAGGCAACATATCGGTACAGATCATGGAATATGCCCGCTTTTTCGGAATGCAGGTGCTTTGCTATACCAGGAACCGGTCCCTTCATTCGGAACTGCCGTCGAAAGGGGTCCGGTTCGTTTCTCTCGAGGACCTTGCCGTAAACTCCGACGTTATCTCCGTTAACATTCCAAGCAATGCAGGAACAAAAGGTTTGATTTCCGATGCGTTTATCAGAAAAACCAAAGAGGACTGTGTTTTTATCAGCATTTCCCGTTTGGATACAGTTGACGCAGATTGCCTGATCAAAAAGGCGCAGGCATGTCCAAACTTTTACGTATGTCTTGACGCGGATGTCGATCAGGAACTTGTAAACCGGCTTCCGAACCTTCCAAACATTATCATTACACCGCATATTGCAGGCGGAACGGTCGAAACAAGAAAGCGAATGTTTCGGGAACTGGCTCTCGGTATAACAGAATTGCACTGAAACATGCAAAGGAGATAACTATGAGAAGATTGTTAAGCAGGCTGTCAAGGAAGTTTTGGAAGTTTTATTACAAACACTTCGAGTATGACCGTGTTGGCGAGCGCAAGATCAAAAAATCGATCAAGCTATGGCATAAGGGAGGTTTTTTCAACAAGCTCAGAGCTTATCGCCTCTGGAATTATACAAGACGGCACTATAACTGCAACATTTACCCCGGTATTCAAGTCGGGGAAAACTTCCGAATCGAGCATTGTTCATGGAACGCGATCGGTAAAACCGCTATACTCGGTGATAATGTCAGGATCTATTCCCGAGTCGACATAACAGCCAAAGTAACCGGAGATGCCGAGAGATTGGCCAAAAATGAACGCAGACATGCTAAAGTCGGCAACGATGTTATTCTTGGAAACGGCTGCATGATAATCGGTCCTGTTTCTATCGGTGACGATTGCATTATCGGAGCAAGGGCCATTGTTACCCATGACATACCGCCGCATTCTGTTGTTATCGGAGTAAATCAGGTGCGTCCGAAACGTGAAGATGAGTATGCTCCGGCTTACGTAAAACTTGACTAGGCACTTTCGGCTCAGCTCTGGTGCAATAATAAGCAAACAGGAGTTAGACACAATGAAGAAGTATTTAATACGGTCAGATTTTGATCCCCTCAAAAGGGTAGATCCCAAAGATTATGTTTTCAAAGATTTCGTTGGAGCCAATTCCGGCAACCTTATGTTTGCTTATGGTGTAATGAACACTCTAAAAACCAATGATGTTCAACTGGAGTACTCATACAAAACAGCATTTTCCGACAGTGAGATCGAATACATAAACAGCACCTTTGATGCGTTCATCATTCCGTTGGCCGATGCTTTTCGTGCCGATTATGTTCGTCAGCTCTCCTCTTATACCAACGCAATCAAACGTCTGCGCATCCCGGTCATTGTTTCCGGCGTTGGCTTGAGGACCGATTACGAACCAAACTTTAAGGATGGCAATGTCTTTGATGATACTGTGCGTGAGTTTGTTAAAGCAGTCCTGGAAAGATCACCTTTTCTCGGGCTGCGCGGAGAAATTACCTCGGATTATCTCGAGCATCTCGGCTTCAAAGCCGGACGTGATCATACCCCGATTGGCTGCCCTTCGCTTTATACCTATGGCGATTCGATCAGAATAAGCGAGCTGCGCTCTCCTATTCAAAAAGCAGCAATTAATACAAACGGTTACTATCACGTTCAAAGCATTAACGAATTCATCAACAAGACCATATCTGATGTATCGGATTATTATCTTGTTCAGCAGATCCAAGATGAATTTCAAGAGTTGTACACAGGCGGACATCTCGTTTATAAAAATCTTGCCGGAAAGAATAAAAAACTTGAAAACTATATTATAGTCGGCAAAGAGCTTGACACGCTCTATAAAGAAGATAGGGTCAGATTCTTTTTCGATGTGCCTTCATGGATCAATTTCATGAAACCCTTTGATATAATGATCGGCAACCGTTTTCACGGCAGCGTTGCCGGAGTATTGGCAGGTATACCCTCTGTAATGCTTCCTTTCAATGGCAGAACACGTGAACTTGTTGAGTATCATGATCTTACTTGCCTCCATCCAAAAGACATCAGACCCGGAACAAGTATTCTTGATTATGTCGATAAGCTCGATTTTCATTCCTTCGAAAAGAAGCAGCCCGCCAATCTCAAGCACTATATAGATTTTCTTGACAAGAACGGGCTTGAGCATATTTTTAAAACCCGGACCGGTTATAAAATGGGTGAATCTCCCCTTGAAAAGTCGATTTCATGTGCTTTACACACGCCGATTCAAGAATACTGCTATGAAGTACACTGCTATAATAGCCTGAATTGTTTACAAAAAGCCAAACGCTGGTCAAGCTGCAACTCACGGGCCGCAATCCGCAAACTGCGCAGCTTGCGAAGAAGGTTTTCTAACAAAAAATAAATCCTGTGCGGGTCTGACCTCCGAAAGGGTCCATTCATGGAAACGCTTCAAGCGAAAAGAAAAGACTATCTGGATATTGCCAGGGGGATCGGCATTCTGCTTGTCGTACTCGGCCATTGTCCGCTTGTTTACAATCCGTTGAAGCAATGGATCTATTCTTTTCATATGCCGTTGTTTTTTATCATAAGCGGCATGGTATGGGACAGAGCTTCACACGAGAAAAAAGGGTATTTCTCTGGCAGATTCATTGCGGATAAAGTCAAAAGGCTGATCATCCCCTGCTTCATCTGGGGCATATTCTATCTGCTCCTTGACGCCATTTCGGATCATAGTTTTTCAATAAAGCGTATCATATACCTTCTCTACGGAAGTCAGGCGGGGTTCCAGCGGGCCGGAAGTCTCAGCTCACTGTGGTTCATGACATGCATGTTCCTCTCCGTATGCGCGTTCGAGCTCCTTCAGCGCTGTTTTGCGAAGGCAAAGCATCGTTTGCCTGCTTTGCTGTGCGTCAGCGCCGCGTTCGCAGCAGCAGGGCTGTTTCTTCCCCGAATAGCCGTGGGATATCCGTGGTGTGCGGACGTCGCTTTCCTTGCCGCAGCATTTATGATCTGGGGACATGCGGCAGCAAACTTGCTTGAACGGCAGAATGACCGAAAAGCGTATTTCGTAATCCTTCCCCTGATCCCGGCTTTGGCGGCAAGCCTGACATTCGTTTTCAATCTGCCGCATATTGCGATCAATAACGCAGATCTTGCGGGAAGGTACTTCGGATCTCCTCCGCTCTACCTTCTGAACGCTGCTGCGGGAAGCGCGTTCGTTCTGCTTTTTTCGGTTCTCCTTGGTAAAATCCGAATCATTACAACGGTATTCTCATATTTGGGCAGGAGAACGATCCCCATATTTATCATCCATAAGCCTATTGTCAAAGCGCTCAAACGTATCGGCGAGCGATTCGCCATCCCTGCGCTGATCACCGTGACCGTATCCGCTGCAGCCGCAATAGTTCTGAGCCTGCTGATCTATCAAATCATAAAGCGGATACTGCCGATCGCTTTCGGCGAAAGCAGAAAAGCCGGATAAGATCCGGCGGATAAGAGCTTTTCCCGCCGAATACAAACGGTTTGGTGTAAAATCCGTCTTTTCTGAATTTGACTGCTTTGAGCTGCATATTGCGGTCCTCTTGTGGCTATATAGTCTCATTTAGATATAATAGCACGGGTTACTGCTCATTTCAACTTTTGAAGGTGACAGAAATGTGACTTGGAATGTTTTTTGCGAAAAATGTTGATTTTTACCACAGTTTTTATACCGGTCTTTGAAGGATCCGAAGCACCGAAGCAGCGGTATTTGCAAAGTCCTCGTTCCCGGCGTATTGGAAGCCGGAGCGATCGATAATACCGACGGCTGTGCGCAGGCTGCCGCACTTGCGGATAAGATCTATTCTATTTATTCACACTTCATACACCTGCATGCAGGTAAACTGCAGGCTGGTGTAATTTTTTTATGAATATCTCTCGGGGGGCAAAGCGCGGGCAAAAGGACTTGAACCTTCAAAAGCTTTTCAAAAATCCATAAGTCTTGCCTTTTGGAAACAAACGGCCCCCTTTCGGGGCACTCACATAGGGATATACTGCCTCAAAAGGTATCTTTTCGCGTCCGGCTGCGTTAAAAATGCTCGAAAGACCCTCCGAGTATTACTGCGCTTTTTGCCTTGCCGGCCACAAAAATCTACTCTTTTGAGGCGCGATGCGGTTTTCGGCTTTCGGAACAGAATAAACCCCGGGGAAAGAGTATCTCCCCGGGGTTGATGTTTTTCATAGGTCAGCACCAGCCGAAAACCAGCATCTCCCTAAGTGAGTGCCCCGTTTCAGGAGCCGTTTGAAAGATATGTTTTTTAACTTAAAAGCTTACATCAGCTTGCGGAACATTTCCTCGAACTGTTCGAGATTCGCAGGACGCGGATTTCCCGGTGCGCAGGCGTCCGCGGCGGCGGATTCACAAAGGAACGGAAGATCCTCCTCCTTCAGCTTTTCAAGCTTGGTGGGAATGCCCACGTCGATGGACAGCTGACGAACAGCGTCAATTGCCGCTTTGCGGTATTCGCAGGGATCCATGCCGGCAGTATCGACACCGAACGCTTCTGCAATC
>JAEEYN010000023.1 GCA_016288175.1 Bacillota bacterium
AGGTCCGGTCGGGCGCAAGGACGGCTATGCCGGCAGGCGTCCCGGCTCGCAGTCGCAGAAGCTCGACAGCAGCGACGGCTCCTCATCCTCCCCGTACTCGTTCCTGAGAACGACCAAGGGCAAGGGCTCGATTGGCGGTATCGGACTGATCCTCATCATCCTTCTCGTTATCTTTGTTTTGAAGCCCGGCAGCAGCGGCGAGGGCGGAGGCCTTCTCTCAAGCTGCGCAAGCATGCTTCCGACCGGTGACCAGGGCGGCGATGCGGGCAGCGGCACTCTCGGCAGCCTTATGGACGGCAGCTTCACGAACGGCGGCACCGTCTCCAGCGGCTGGGATTATGTTCCGGAGCAGCAGAGCGCTCAGACGGCGCAGATCACGACCCAGAGCGGCAACACCGGCACACTTGACACGGGCGTTGCGACCGAAGCGAGGGCTAAGCGAACCGTCATCAAGGGCAACAACCAGGATACTGTCACGATCATGGTCTATATGTGCGGCACCGACCTCGAATCGAAGTACGGCATGGCGACCAACGACCTGAACGAGATGATCCAGGCCGGCGCAAACAACCCGAACCTCAACCTGATCGTCATGACCGGCGGCTGCACAAAATGGAAGAACAACGTTATCAGCAGCTCCGTCAACCAGATCTACAAGGTCGGCAACGGCGGCGTTGCGCGTCTTTCCGAGAACTTCGGCACCGACGCGATGACGAAGCCCGCGACGCTGACGAAATTCATAAATTTCTGCACCCAGAACTTCCCCGCGAACCGCTATGAACTGATCCTTTGGGACCATGGCGGAGGTTCCGTCAGCGGCTACGGCTACGATGAAAAGAACGCGAGGAGCGGCTCAATGTCCCTGAAGGGCATCAATGAAGCGCTGAAGGCTGCGAACACGACCTTCGATTTCATCGGCTTCGACGCCTGCCTGATGGCAACGCTCGAAAACGCGCTGATGCTCGAGCCCTATGCGGACTACATGATCGCATCCGAAGAGACCGAGCCCGGCGTCGGCTGGTACTATACCAACTGGCTGCAGGCCCTTTCTAACAATACCTCGACCTCAACGCTCGACATCGGCAAAATGATCGTCGATGACTTCGTGAAGGAATGCAACAGGACCTGCCAGGGCCAGAAGACGACCCTTTCCGTTGTTGACCTTGCGGAGCTTAAGGCGACCGTTCCCGCAAAATTCAGGGATTTCGCCATTGCGACAACGAACCAGGCCAAGTCCGATTACAGGGCGGTCTCGAACGCAAGGAGCAATACCCGCGAGTTCGCGACCCAGAGCAAGATCGACCAGGTCGACCTTGTCCACCTTGCGAGGAACCTCGGCACCGATGAGGCGAAAGCCCTCGCGAACGCGATCCTCGGCGCCGTCAAATACAACAAGACTTCTTCCAACATGACCAACTGCTACGGCCTCTCGATCTTCTTCCCCTATAAGAGAAGCTCCCAGGTCGACAGCGCTGTCGCGACCTATAACGCGATCGGCATCGACAGCGAATACAGCCGCTGCATCCAGCAGGTCGCGAGCATGAGCACCGCGGGTCAGGCCGTCGGTTCCTATGCTTCCGGCGGTTCCATTTCGCAGTCCTCGCCGTACTCCTCCCTGACGGGCAGCTCCGGCGGCAGCATTCTCGGCGGAGCCGATATCTCCGACCTGCTCGGAAGCCTGATGGGCGGCGCTGACCTGACGAGCCTCCTCGGCGGCGGCGGTGATTTCTTCGGCAGGACGATCGACGTCAATGCCGCATCCGACTACATCGCGAACCATCAGCTCGATGCGAGCAAGCTCGTTTGGACCGACGGCACTCTGACCCTCCCCGAAGATCAGTGGGATCTTGTTCAGGGTCTGCTGCTGAACGTCTTCGTTGACGACGGAACGGGCTATATCGACCTCGGCCTCGACAACGTCTACGATTTCACGAAGGACGGAAAGCTGAAGGGCGAATACGACAAGGCATGGCTCGGCATCGACGGCCAGGCTGTCGCGTACTACTACATGGATAAGTACGTGAGCGGCAATACGGAAGTCATCACCGGCCGCGTGCCCTGCCTGATCACCCATGAGGACGTCGAGGGCAGCACCGTGACCGAAAGGGCGAACCTGATCCTCGTCTGCACGAACGACGATTGGGCGATCGTCGGCGCAATGTACGATTACGTTGACGGCGAGACCGAAACCGTTGCGAAGGGCGTAACGGAGATCCAGGTCGGCGCAACGATCGAGCTGATCTGCGATTACTACAGCTACAGCGGCGAATACCTCAACAGCTATAAGCTCGGCGAGCCGTTCACCTATACCGGCAATAACGTCGTCGGCGACTATGAGTTCCCCGATATGACCTACCGCGCGACCTATATGTTCACCGATATCTACGGCCGCGAATACTGGACCACTCCGATGCCGTGATGAACGGTCGGGAAAAGAAACAAAACGGCGCGGGAGACCGCGCCGTTTGCTTAGGGAAAGAAAGGAAAAATTATGGAAAACGACAGGGATTTCATCATCAGGCGCGCCGTGCCGGACGACGCGGAGGCGCTGATCGCTTATCTCAACACGATCGGCGGCGAAAGCGACAACCTGACCTTCGGCAAGGACGGCTTCCCGATAGGCGCGGAGCAGGAGCGCACCTTCCTCGAAAACGCCGCGAAGGACACGAAGGAGCTGATCCTCGTTGCGGTGCGTGACGGAGAGATCATCGCCGACGGCACCGTTTCCCGCGGGACACGCCGCTTTGCGCACCGCGCGGAGCTCGGCATCTCCGTTCTGAAGCGGGAGTGGGGGAAGGGCGTCGGCGCCGCGCTGATGCGGGAGTTGATCGCCGGCGCGGAAGCGAACGGCGTCGAGATACTGAACCTCGAGGTGCGCACGGACAACCTCCGCGCGATCCGCCTCTATGAGCGCTTCGGCTTCAAAACGGCGGGGATCTCGCCCGCATATATGAAGATCGGCACCGAGTATGCCGACGTCCGGTTCATGTACCTGGATCTGCGGAAGGAATGATGCGAAGAGCGCAGATCATCAAGCCTTCCCCTCGAGGGGAAGGTGGCAGCCGCAGGCTGACGGATGAGGTGTTTGTTGGTTGGCGGCCGTACCACCGGTTTCCGTTTCCTTAGTCTATCGTCGTGGCATGAATGGTTTGCAGCAGCTTCGCTGCGATCCTATCCTTCCGGCCTGAGTGGCCGTGGTTCGGCGCCTAGCGCGGCGCCGCGCGCTGACCCGCTGCGGGCTCGCTCACCGAAGGCTCGCGAGCGTGGCACGCCAACTCCCGGGCCTGCTGTTTTCCGGCACGCCAACTCCTGGGTTTGTTGTTTTCCGGCCCGCCAACTCCCATGAATTTGCTCATCCACACCTCGTCGGTCTTCACACCGCGCTGTAGCGCCGCAGCTCCCCCTCGAGGGGAAGCCTTTTTCTTGCATTTTTCTCCGATTTTTGGTATAATAATATTAGGGACAAGTCCTCATACAGGCTTATTTCAAGCAAAACCGACACGTAAAACCCAAAGCAAACTCCCGGCCTTTCAAGGCTTTGTTTCTTATACCGAAAATGGAAGAAAACAGCAAGGAAAATTTTCTGATAACGTATTCATGGATGGATGACCTCGGTCTGCGCCCGGCAGCGGTCAGGGTCTATGCGGTGATTTACAGCTTCACCGAACACGGGCAGACCTGGCACGGCTCCTGTACCACGCTTGCCAAGTATGCAAGATCATCGCGCTGCTACGTCAACTGTATCCTTAAGGAGCTCACCGAACGCGGGCTCATCAGGCGCGTGCGGGAGGAACGCAAGGGCGTGAGCTTCCCCGAATACGTTGCCGTCAGACCGGGTGAAACCGACGCTGCCGGAGCACCGCGCTGTTCGCAAATCGAACAGGGGATGTTCGAAAATCGAACAGAGGTTGTTCAAAAATCGAACAGGGGTTGTTCAAAAATCGAACACAATAATAAAGAAGATAATAAAGATAATAATAAAGTGATAAATATAATACCGTCATCCGGGGGGCTGACGGCGAGTGTGAGCGAAGCGAATGATGTAAATACTTGCGAAGGGAAGCAAGGCAAAGCGAACGGGCTCTGCTTGAACAAAGAAGACCGGCATGACGGTCCCGCTGAAACACGGCCGGGGAAGAACCGCGTCGGGAATGCGGCCTTCGAAGCGGAGTTCGACGCCCTCTGGGAGCTCTATCCGCGCAAGCAGGGGCGCGCGGAGGCGCTCGCGGCCTATATCCGCGCAAGGCGCTCGGGAACGGCCGGGGAGGCGGTGAGCAGCGGTCTCGAGGCCTACAACCGCGCTCTCGCCGACGGGGGCACGGAGCCGCGCTTCATCAAGCAGGGCGGCAACTGGTTTGCCGGCCGCTGCTGGGAGGATGAGCCGAACCCTTCGACGGCGGAAAGCGGCATGGAAAACGCTCGGGAGGAAAACGCTCGAGAGGAAAACGCTCGAGAGAAAAACGCTCGAGAGGAAAACGCTCGAGGGGAAAACGCTCGAGAGAAAAACGCTCGAGGGGAAAACGCTCGGGGGAACGGCCGGGCGTATTATCCGCCGGCATACGCGGCGCGGCGATACGGGATCCCACGCGCGCTGAACTACCCTCAGCATATCTATACGAAGGAGGAGCTCACGGCGATGGGGATCAGCCTCGGGGAGGAGCTGTATGAGGACTAGGAATAAGCTATCAG
>JAEEYN010000173.1 GCA_016288175.1 Bacillota bacterium
GATTCACCGTGGAAAACGCCCTTTTTGTTGGGATAATCCACGAAATGGTAATCTCCGTAGCGGTCAAGGGACCAGGCGTTGACGGCCATTTTCGGAAGCCCGTGGAGGCCGCGGATCTTATCCTTGGCGGTGTATTCCGGGCAGTAGGTCCATGTCTGGAATCCGTTCATGAAGATCTGCGCGTCCGCAGCGGGAAGCTTGACAGTCAGTTCCGCGGATTCGATAACGGCGTTTTCAACGGCTTCGGAAATGAAAAGTATTCCGCCTTTGCCGCCCCCGGGAAGCTGATTGTAGGCGATGGCGCCTTTCCCATCGAAATTCCCCGCGGAGGTACGGATAGTATAGCTGTAACTAACGGGTGCCTGCATATCGGATCCTTTCCGTCATTTCCTGCCTTCGATCGCAAGGCGGACGACTTCGTAACCGCCGTCGTAGAAGTGGGCGTTCTTGAGCTCGACAATGCGTTCGCAGAACCGCTTCAGGATCGCCTTATCGTTGATGAGCGTATCGATCATTTCGCAGAGCGCGGGAGCGGTCTCACATTCGTAAGTCGAATCGCCGATTTCGCGGGCATAGATCGCACCGTAAACTTCATGACCGCCGATATGGCGCATCATGAGCTTCGGAACGGGATAGAACGCGAGCTCGGAGGGCTTGGTAATAAGAACATCGCACTTGCGCATCAGCAGGTTCGTCGAATACACGGCTTCGAAAATGTTGTCATGGCAGAATGCTGTGATCCCGGCTTTATGGGAACCGTCAAGCGTTGCCGCCCATTTTTTCAGCCCTTCGTAATCGTTGAAATAGGTCTTGCACTGATCCGTAAGCTCGGGCAGCTTCTTCTTGAATACTTCCCACATCGTAAGGTGATCGCCGAAATTGATCATCAGCGAGGCTTTGCCCTGCTTGATATAGGGAAGAAGATGCTTTGCCATCGCGAGATAAAGGTCACCGCCGGCGCCTGCGCCTCCGACTGTCATCAGGAAGCGGATCGGTTCGCCGTTTTCGAGCCTCGCGATGCGCAGCGCACAGTCGTGCTCAACGTTTGAAACGAGCTCGTGGTCGATGTAATGACCGACGCAGCGAAGATCTTTATCGGGCATAGGCTTAAGGGGCTTTTTCGCCATGCCGTTGAGCTTCTTGTAGCCGAGATAGGCGAACGAAGTCTGAACGGTATGGATCGAGCCTTCGGCAAGATGCAGACCCATCGGCCAGTTATCCGGGATCGCATTCACAACATGGGTGAGACCCGCATGCACAGCGCCCTGACTCGGCCATACATGCGTTCCGACAAAGGGAACATCCTTCGGCAGGTCGCCGTAAAGGGGAGCGAGAAGCTCCGCGTTCTTCTGGTCGGTCGCGTTATAGGTGATCTTGCGGAAACCTTCGCTGTTCAGCGGTTCCCAGTAGAGTTTGTTGAAAAGGCCGACTTTCTGGGAAAGCTTGGAACCCATGGAATAAAGATCGTTCTGGTGACGGATCATCTTCGATCCTGTTGCGTCGAAGGACGCGAGGTCGAACCAGACCGGCGTTCTGCCAAGATGCTTCGCGCAGGAGGCGATCGCCATCGCGATGCGGTAGTGACCGAAACCCATGCGGATGTTGCCGACGATCAGCGGGTTCTCGGGAAGCGAAAGCGGCGTTTCAGCATGGACGAGGTTCTCGATCCCGAGCTCCGGGATCTCGTCTATCGGCTTCAGACCGAGGTGATAGGTCTTCTTCGTGTCGTCACCGAATTTCTTGATGAACTTTGCCTTGCTTTTTTCGGCTTTCCTGATCGTTTTTGCATCGATCTGATTGCCGAAAATCACGCTTGTTTTGTCCATTATTAAACTCCTTTTCGGTTATTCCTCGAGGCCTTCCTTTTCGTGTGCTTCCTTGATGGTCTTCATGACCTTCTTTTCGTTATAAAGGGCAAGGATGACCGCGCCGAGCACACAGAACGCAACGGCAACGATCGCGATGATGCGAAGACCGGTGTCGGAAGCGGTAAGGTCGTTGCTTGTAAGTGTCTGCTTTGTGCCGATAACTGCGAGCGAGGTGAAAACGAGCATTGCGACGGACTGACCCATTTTCATTGCAAAGGTACGGGCTGCGAAGAACATGCCCTCGCGCTTTTCGCCGGTGCGAATGGAATCCTCTTCGGCAACGTCAGCAACGATGGACTGCGGGATGATGCCGAGCAGTGCCATCGGGAAAGCGGCGATAATGCAGATCAGAACGCCGGGGATGATGCCGGTAAGCCCGGGGATAACGCCGATCAGTGCGGTCACGACATACGCAAGCGCAAGGCCGAGGAAGCCGGTGATAACGAGCTTCTTCTTACCGAACTTGCGGACAAGACCGGAAACGATGGGGTAGAAGCAGGCGGAGAGCACAGTCATACCGCCGAGGAAGTACATGGTGAAGCTTTCATCCAGACCCATGGAAACCTTTACAAAGAACGGGAGACCGGTCTGGAACAGCGTCAGCGCGATGAAGTATGCGATATCGGATGCGGAGAACTTAACGAATTCCTTGTTCTTGAAGGTCTTCGAGAGGCTCTTGAAGGTGTTGGTGTCGGAAGGCTGAGCGTCTACGAAATCCTTTTCCTTAAGTTTGAAGGTCGGGATGAGCATGCAGATCATCGCAAAGATCGAAAGCACGATGAAGCAGACTCTGTAGCTCCACGGGAAGTCAAGACCAAAGCCGCGAAGAACGCCGGCAAGTACGAAGGGGAGATACGCGATCATGGTGCCGAAGAAGAAAGTCAGGGAGATCGCGGTGGAGATATACATGCGGTCCTCCTGCGTTTTTCCGAACTCGGAGATCAGCGCGTTATAGGGGGTGCAGTACATCGTCATAAACAGATAGAAGAGGATCAGGAAGCCAAGCACCCAAACGATGTTGATCGGGCTGTTATTGCGGATCGGCGCCATGAAAACGAGCACGGTGATGATCGCAAACGGGATCGCGGCAACCTTCATGAACGGGATGCGGCGGCCCTTGGGGTTTTTGCTCCTGTCGGAAAGCGAAGCGATGAGCGGATCCGTTACGGCATCAAAAATACGGCAGATGAAGCTGATGAGGCCGAGAATGGTAAGGATGCCGAGAATGATAAGTCCGGAAGGCAGATACTGAGGAGCGTGGAGCTCTTCGATATCCTTGGACGTCGGAAGGTAGAAAGTGACGAGCCAGGCGGTAATGATGCCGCTGAGCGTCGACCAACCGAGCTGACCGATGGCGAAGATTCGCATCTCCTTCTTTGTCAGTCTGCGCGTGGGTTTCGCGGCAGCGGGAGCGTTGGGTTGGGTTTTTGTCATGATTTGTATTTCCCCCTTAAATGATTTGCTGCGCCGTTTCGGACAGCTCCGAACCGGAGCAGACTCTAATAAAATAAGTATAATACATTTCGACGGAAAAAGCAAAAGAAATATCCGAAAAAAAGATACGGATTTCGTAATTTTCGGATATTCGCCTTTAATTTTGAAAATATCAGTTTTTAATGATGTGTGCGCCGTCACCGGGCTGTACGCAAATAAAGCCTGCTTTAAGGCCGGTTTTAGCTTCGTAACCGGCGGAAACGGCGGCGGTGAACTCTTCAACCGATGCTTTTTCGACGATTGCGACCATGCAGCCGCCGAAGCCTCCGCCTGTCATTCGGGCGCCGATAACGCCGGGAATACTCCAGGCAATCTCGGTCAGAACATCGAGCTCGGGGCAGGAGACCTCGTAATCGTCCCTGAGAGAAACATGGGATTCGTTCATCAGCCGTCCGAACTTGAAAAGATCGCCGCGGTCAAGCGCTTCAAGCGCCGCGACGGTGCGCGCATTCTCATAAACGGCATGCTTCGCACGCCTGCGGCAGATGGGATCGGCAATAACATCCTTTACGGCTTCAAATTGATCCGGGGTGATATGGCAGAGAGCGTCGATATCGAGAACGGTACTGAGCGCTGCAAGCGCTTCTTCGCATTCGCGGCGGCGGTCGTTATAAGCCGAACCTGCGAGCGAATGCTTGACTCGGCTGTCGACGATCACTATCTCCGCATCCTCCATTGCGAGAGGCGCATATTCGAAAAGAAGGGAGTGGGTGTCGAGAAAGATCGCGTGACCGTTCCTGCCCATTGCACTCGCGAACTGATCCATAATGCCGCAGCTGACGCCGACATAGCGGTTCTCCGCACGCTGACAAAGCTGTGCGATGCGTTCGGAACTCAGCCGCAGACCGAACATTTCCCGCAGCATGACGCCCGTTGCGACTTCCACGGCGGCGGAGGAAGAAAGCCCGACGCCGGAAGGGATATCGCCGTAAAAGAGCATATCTGCACCGGTATCGATGCGGAAACCTTCTTCGATAAAGGAGTGGATCACCCCCTCCGGGTAAGCGGTCCAGACGCGGCGGGAGAGAGGCAGAAGCGAATCGAGATCGGTCTCGATGATTTCGCCGGGAAGATCGAGGGAAGCAAAGCGCAGGATACGGTCGTTGCGTGGGCGGGCGGCACAGCTGACGCCGAGAGTCAGCGCGCAGGGAAAGACATGCCCTCCGTTGTAGTCCGTGTGTTCGCCGATAAGGTTGACCCTTCCCGGCGCAAAAGCAACAAGCTCCGGCTTTTCACCGAAGATCCCGATAAATCTGTCGATCAGTTCAACTGTTTCGCGCATAAAACGCCTCCTGACTTGATTCTTTTATTATACCGCATTTTCCTCCGAAAGCAAAGAGCTGTTTTTCCCGAAACGGCATTCCCGTTGCCCGCAAGGTGCGGTTGTGGTATAATCAAAGCAGAAAAAGCGACCGGAGGCACGAAATGAAAATATTGCTGACAGCATTTGACCCGTTCGGCGGGGAAGAGATCAATCCTGCGGAGGAAGCGGTCCGGCTCGTTGCGGACAGGATCGGCGGAGCGGATATCGTGAAGCTCACTGTGCCGACGGTTTTCGGAAAGTCGATCGAAATAGCGGCGGAAGCGATCCGGCGGGAAAACCCGGACGCCGTCCTGATGATCGGTCAGGCGGGCGGCAGAAGTGCGATCACGCCCGAACGTGTTGCGATAAACATCAACGATGCCCGCATTGCGGATAATGCAGGCCACATACCAACCGATGAGCCTATCGCGAAAAACGGTCCGGCGGCGTATTTTTCAACACTGCCGATCAAAAAAATGGTCGAAGCGATCCGGGCCGAAGGAATTCCGGCGAATGTTTCGGATTCGGCGGGGACCTTCGTCTGCAACCAGCTTATGTACGGTGTGCTTGACCTTCTTCAAAGGGAGTACCCCGGAACGGTCGGTGGATTTATGCATATCCCGTTTGCGCCGGAGCAGACCGCAAAGCAGCACCATCCCGCGCCGTCGATGAGCATCGAAGACGTCCGCAGAGGCATCGAAGCCGCGCTCAGAGCGATCGCGGAAACGCTGTAGATCTCAGATAAAATCTAATTGAAAGGAGGCATTTTTACGAAAAAGGAAAGAGTCTATATCGCGATCGACCTGAAATCGTTCTATGCCTCCGTTGAAGCGGCGGACAGGGGGCTCGACCCGCTTGACACGAACCTTGTTGTTGCGGATGAGAGCCGAACCGATAAAACGATCTGCCTTGCGGTTTCGCCTTCGCTGAAGAGCTTAGGGATACCTGGCCGTCCGAGACTTTTTGAAGTTCGCCAAAAGGTCGCCGCTGTGAACGCTTCGAGGAAATACGCCGCGCCCGGAAGAAAACTGACGGGGAGCTCGGCATCGCTTTCCGAGCTGAGATCCGATCCGTCGGCTGCCGTCGATTTTATAATCGCGCGTCCGCGAATGGCGCTCTATATGAGCACAAGCACAAAAGTCTACGATATCTATCTGAAATATTTCGCCCCGGAGGATATAATCGTTTACTCCGTGGATGAAGTTTTCATGGACGTTACGAATTATCTCGGGATCTATAAGCTCTCACCGCGCGAACTCGCGATGAAGATCATCCTCGACGTTCTCGGAAGCACGGGCATAACGGCGACAGCGGGTATCGGGACGAATCTATATCTTGCGAAAGTCGCGATGGATATCATGGCGAAACATATCCCCGCCGATGAAAACGGGGTGCGCATAGCGGAGCTCGATGAAATGAGCTACCGCGAACGCCTTTGGGACCATCGCCCGCTGACGGACTTTTGGCGCGTCGGACCGGGATATTCCAAAAAGCTCGAAGCCCGCGGGATAAAGACGATGGGCGATATCGCAAGGTGCTCCATCGATAATGAAGAACTGCTCTTTAACCTTTTCGGGAAAAACGCGGAGCTGCTGATCGACCATGCCTGGGGTGTTGAACCCTGCACAATGGATGTGATCAAGGCATATCGACCGGAAAGCACAGGCATAAGCTCGGGCCAAGTGCTGAAAACGCCCTATGAAGCCGCGAAAGCGCGGCTCGTCCTGCGCGAAATGGCGGATGAACTCTCCCTCGACCTTGTTGAAAAAGCAATGGTAACGAGCAGGATCGCCGTTTCGGTCGGCTACGACGCAGAAAACCTGAACGACCCCGTGCGGCGCAAAGCGTATACCGGAGAGGTCACGACCGACCGCTACGGTCGTAAAGTGCCGAAAGGCGTATCGGGTATTACGAACATCGGAAGGAACACCGCTTCATCAAGGCTGATAACAGAAGCAGCGGCGGCAGCGTTTGACCGCATTGTCGATCCGTCGCTTGTGATACGATATCTGAGCATCGGCGCGAACGATTTAAGACCGGAGAGCGAAGAAGGTATTGAACGTCGCGGCGCCGAGCAACTCGATCTTTTCACGGATTATGAAGCGCGGGAGGAAGCGGAGCGGCACGAAAGCGAAAAGCTCGAAGGCGAAAAGAACATCCAGCAGGCAGTTGTCGGAATCAAACGGAAATACGGCAAAAACGCAATAGTAAAGGGAATAAATCTTCAGGAAGGCGCGACCGGCATGGAACGCAATTCGCAAATCGGGGGTCATAAGGCGTGAGCGGCAGATATGACGACATAATTAAGCTTTCGCGTCCCGTTTCGAAGATGCATCCGCCGATGCCGATGGAGGACCGCGCGGCACAGTTTTCTCCGTTTGCGGCGCTGACGGGTTTCTGCGGAGCGGTGCGTGAAACGGCTCGGCTGACGGAGAAAAAGCAGGACCTCGATGAAGAATCGCTTGCAAAGCTCGATGAGCGCATTGCAAGGCTGAAGCTTGCTTTCCCGGAACGTCCGCCGGTCAGCATCACATACTTTGTTCAGGATGAAAAAAAGGCCGGCGGCAGATATCTGACGCAGACCGTTAAGATCAGAAGGATCGATGAAGTTTTGCGCATTCTCGTTTCAGAGGACGGAAAGCAGATCCGTTTTGACGATATCTCGACGATCGAAAGCGATTTTTTCGGCAGAGAAACTGAATGATACGGGATCATTCGATCCCGGTGTGGAGTTTATTGTCGACGTCGAGCCCGAGCGATTCAATGAGCTTCCTCTGACGCAGTCCGTCGGAGCGGAGCTTTTTCATTTCGGATGCGGAAACTTTATTTGCTTTAAGATCGGCGCGGGTCTTTTTGAGCTGATACGCCCAACAGAAGGGCCTGAGCATCAGATGCTTTTTCGCCGCCTGCCAGTTACTTCGCCCGGCTTTTTGCAGCATCCCGAAGAGCTTGAACGGGTTTTTGGCGCGCAGATAAACCGAAGCGACCTGACCGCGCTTGCCGCTGTGCTTGCCGAAACTGCCTTTGTCGATGATGTATTCCGCAAGCTCTTCAAGAACTTTGCCGTCTGCGTTTGCGCTCCATTTGCGGGTCTTCGCAAGGCCGAGGTACTCTTCGGCGAAACCTGCTGCAGATACGGCAAATTTCGTAAGGCCGAGCCGGTCCGTAAGGGGGCGGAATGTACTTTCGAAGAAGCTGTCACTGAGATTTTCGGAAACGAAGAACATCCAGTCGATCATCTGCCTCAGACCGAGGCCGACGCGCAGATGCTGGTTGATGTGAAGAAGCAGAACGAGGCCGTTGAGCTCCGCGGGCAGCATCGGAAAACGGAAGGAACCCATAGTGCCCTCGGTGCGGCGGTCAATGCCGCTCTCGAAAAGAACCAGCAGCGATTCGTTATCTTCCGGAATGCTTCCGAGCCTGCGGTGGAGCTCGATCTCAGCGCCGTTCTTTTTGAAGCCGATGTGGTGGAAACCTTCGCCGGAAGTTTCGGCGGAATAACCGTTTTCCTTCATAAGCGCGCAGGCGCGTTCGAAATCCGCGCGCTTGACAAGCACGTCGATATCGCCCATTGCCCTGTGGAAGGGGGAAGGGTAAAGATATGCGGCGGCGGAGCCCTTGATTATCACGAAAGGTATGTTGTTATTTTCAAAAAGCTTGACGAGCGCTTCCTGCGCCGCCATGAGCCTCAGCCCGCGCATCTGAAGATCGAAGCAGGCCTTTTTCCAATCGCTTTGAAGCTCTTTGTCGCAAAGCTTGCGGCTTTCAAGCCACTTTGCGGCGAGAGAAAAAACATCCTGCGCCTTAAGAAGGGAATAGATTTTAGGCCAAAGCTCGCTATCGGGCGGCGGAAGAGAAGAGCCTGACGCATCGCGCCCGCTCCAAAGGCATTCCTTCATCAAATCGAATACGGCTTTTGCTTCGGCTTCCATCAAACGCTCCGATTGACTTTGTTTTTCGGATTATATCATAAACTTCGTTAACAGTCAAATTGAAAAAAGCAAGCAAACAGCCTGTTTTTTTAATATTCTTGTTGACATGAAAGCAAAATGAGTTATAATATAAATGTAGCAGTTTGTGCCTTCCCGCAGCGTGCGGAGAATGAATCGGAGGAACATGGGAAATGAGCTGGGAAAAGACGGTTTTTGTTGCGGAGATAGCCGGCGTGCCGGTTGAGATCCGGGCAAGGTTTACCGTAAACAAAGCTTTTTTCAGCGACTGGTTTTCAAAAAAAGAACCGGAGCTCGTTATCGAACCTGAGTGGGAGGACCTTGACCGCATCCGCGTAAGCTTCGAAAAATACGCAGCAGAAGAGGGGAGAAAGCCCACAGAATACCGCCACTGGTTCCTTGAAAACAACGCGATCCACGATCTGCTTGCGGAAAGTCTTATTTCGAAGAACGTTTTGCTGATGCACGGTTCCGCGCTTTCTTTCGGCGGAAAAGGCTGCCTTTTCACAGCTCCGAGCGGAACGGGCAAAAGCACGCATACGAGGCTGTGGAGGGAAGCTTTCGGCAGCCGCGTAACGATGATCAATGACGATAAGCCGATGCTGCGCGTTGAAGAGAACGAGGTTATCTGCTTCGGCACTCCATGGAACGGCAAGCATCACCTCGGCGGAAATATCTCCGCTCCGCTCTGCGCGATCGCGTCGATCGAGCGGTCTGAAGAGAACCGCATTGAACCCATCGACAGATCCCGTGCTTTTCCAATTCTGCTGCGTCAGATCTATTCGCCGAGAAGCGCGGAATTGATGCGGCGCACGATCGAGCTCGAACAAGAAATAATGAAGCTTGTCCGCTTCTACCGCATCGGCTGCAACATGGCAAAAGAAGCAGCGATCGTTGCCTGTCGAGGCATTTTCGGAGAAGCATCGGAAACCGTACAGTACTAAAGCGTATGTCTATCCGGCATTTGTCGGATCCACATAAAACTATCGAAAGGAGTTACCGACAGTGAAGAAGTATCAGAAGCTCTCCATGGAAGTTGTGGAGATCGAGAACACCGACATCGTTACCGACAGTGGTGCAGCAGAACCCGCAGATAACCCCGCGTATTCTACCAATTACTCCGGCGTTGGCCCCGGTCTCCCCGGCCACGGCGGCAACGGCAATGTAGACGGCACGTGCTGCAACTAATTTTCAGTTTGCAAAGAACAGTGCGCTCCTCCGAATGATCTGACATGCGGGGGAGCGCAAACTTGAAATTATGCGGGAGATATCAAAACAGGATAAACTTCTGAACAAGATCCTGCCGCCGCAGCGGATGAAGGACTGCCCGACCTATCGGCGCAGCCGCTTTGTTATTCCGTTTGAGTATTCCGGCAGGTCATTTCTATTTAATCTTCTGACGAAGCAGTGCTTCGAACTTGACGCGCCATTTAATGAAGACGCCGTTTTTTCCCGCACCGATATCGAAGGCGATCCCGCCCTGAAAACTCTTGCGGAAGGTTATTTCCTTTTTCCCGAGGATAGCGATGAAAACAAGTTCTATCTTTCGCTTTCAACTGCGCTGCGCGCGTACTTCCGCCAGAATGGCTATACGACTTATACCGTCCTTCCGACCTTCGCCTGCAACGCGCGCTGCGTTTACTGCTATGAAGAAGGCAGTAAACCGACCCATATGACGGAGGAAACGGCCGACCGAACGGTCGATTTTATCCTACGAACAAAGAAAAAAGATGCACCTATCCTGCTTTCGTGGTTCGGCGGAGAGCCCCTTCTCGGGGAAAAGATCATTGACAGGATCACGAATGGGCTTCGCGAAAAGGGCGTCGAATTTTATTCGACGATCATCACGAACGGCAGCCTTATAAACGGCAGGATCATTAAGAAAATGACGGATGAGTGGAGGATCGGAACTGTCCAGATCTCCATCGACGGCCTTGAAGACGACTACATCCGCCGCAAACGTTACTATTCATACGACAATACCTTCGAAAAAGTCCTCGAAAACATCAACGCACTGGCTGAGGCGGGGATCAACGTCAATCTTCGCTGCAATATCGATACGCAGAACGCTGAAGATATTCCGAAAGTGATCGGGATGCTTGCAGGGAAACTGACGAAGAAAGAAAAAATAACCCTTTATTTTTCCGCGCTTAATGAAGTTCGCGCAAGCGAAGATAACTACAGGATCAACGAGCTGATCGAAGAAACGAAACCGCTCATCGCGGAGGCGGGCTTCAAATCCAACCCGAGGCCAAGGCCGGGTTTGAGCTTCCGAGTTTTCCGCTGCATGGCGGACCGGATAACCGCAAATGTTGTTATCGGGCCGAGCGGAGAGCTTTCGCCCTGCCTTGAAAGCAACGCAGATACCGTCTACGGCAATATCACCGAAGGCGTGACCGATAAAACAGTTTTCGGAAGATACGCACAGACTGGTCCCGTGCACGAAAAATGCGCTGACTGTCCCTATCTTCCGGACTGTACGGCTTTCGCGAACTGTCCCGTTGTCGACAGGCACTGCCGTGAGATACGAAAAGAGAATATTACGCGTTTCCTTCTCGATCTGGCCGAACGCTCGGATAAGGCGGATGCACCGCTTGAATCCGAACTGAATCCGGAGGAGCGCGATATCAAAGAAAAAATGAACGAGATAATCGAATAAGAGGCTGCCATGAAACTTAAACCGAATTTCATTACCCAGGATATCGACGGTACCCAATTCCTTATCCCCATCGGGGGAGAGGCGTTCAACGGCATCGTCCGCAGCAACGAACCCGCGGCGTTCATCGTTGACCTTCTGAAAGAGGAAACGAACGAAAACGCCCTCGTCGACGCGATGTGTGCGGAATACGACGCTCCGCGCGAAGTTCTTGCCGCCGATGTCGCGGCGGTGCTCGAAAAGCTGAGCTCGATCGGCGCGCTCGAAGAGTGAATACCGTAACATTCGAAGAAATACTTGCCCGCGACGGGAAGCTGATCTATAAAACGAAAGGGCACAGCATGCGCCCGATGCTTCGCCAGAACCGGGATCTTGTCATAATCGAACCGACGACGGAGCGCCTTAAGCGCTTCGATGTTGCGTTGTATAAGCACGGAGGGAAATACATCCTTCACCGGGTGATCAAGGTGAACGCGGAGGATTACACATTCCGGGGCGACCACAACTATTTCAAAGAACCCGGCATCAAGGATCACGAGATCATCGGCATCCTGACCGCCTTTGTGCGAAAGGGAAAACAGCACAGTACCGATGAAAAGGGTTACAGATTCCTTGTCAGGCTTTGGGTTTTTCTTTATCCTTTCCGTGCACTTGCCGTAAAGATAAAGCATCTGATCAAGAAGATCGTTAAAAGGCAGAACTAGTTTAATCGAATGAATAAAACGCAGAAATGGCTCTTCACCATTCCCGGTAAACGGAAATGGTACATAGTGATCCTGATCCTGCTCTTCGCCGCCGGCGGGGGAACGGGCGTTCTTTACGCACTGTTTATGCGCAATATCGTCGACTGCGCCGTAGCCGGCGACAAAGCCGGTTTCATCCGCAACGGGATTTTTATCGGCTCCCTTGTGCTGTTCCAGATACTCCTGAACGTGCTGGCGCGCTGGATCAAGGAACTTGCGCGGTCCGATATCGAAAACGTTTTCAAAAAGCGCCTTAATGACTGCATTCTGAAGAAAAACTATGCTTCCGTCAGCGCGATTCATACCGCCGAGTGGATGAACCGTCTGACGAGCGATACGGCCATTGTCGCAAGGGCATATACGGAGATCTTCCCGGGTCTTGTCGGAACGGTCGTCCGCCTCGTGAGCGCGCTTGTGATGATCATCGTTCTCGACGCGTGGTTCGCGTATATCGTTGTTCCCGGCGGTATCCTGATGATCGTTATGACTTACTGCTTCCGCAGCAAGCTCAAGAAGCTCCATAAAAATATCCAGGAAAAGAACGGTAAACTGCGGGTATTTCTTCAGGAGCATATTGCAAGCCTGATGATCATCAAATCCTTCTCCGCCGAAAAGCAGACTTCCGAGCAGGCATATGAGCGGATGAAGGACCATAAGGCCGCCCGCATGAAGCGCAACCACTTTTCGAATATGACCAGCACGGGCATGGCGCTTGCGATGCAGGCAATGTATCTTGTCGGTGTGATTTACTGCGCTTTCGGCATTATGAACGGCACAGTGACCTACGGCACATTGACGGCGGTCATGCAGCTCATAAGCCAGGTGCAGGCGCCGTTTGCAAGTATTTCCGGCTATCTTCCGAAGTATTATGCAATGATCGCAAGCGCGGAAAGGCTTATGGAGATCGAAGAATTCGACGACGATATGTCCGGCAAAGCGAAAACAGAAAGCTTTGTACAGGAGTTTTACAATAAAAAACTCGATTCGATCCGCCTCGAAAACGCCTGCTTCACTTATCTGCCGACAAATGAAACCGAAAAAAACGTATCGAAGACCAATATGCCGATCGTTCTCGACAATATCACTTTGACGGTCGGAAAAGGCGAATACATTGCTTTCACCGGCTACAGCGGCTGCGGCAAATCGACTGTCCTGAAGCTTCTGATGTGCATGTATGCGCTCGACAGCGGGGACAGGCTGCTTGCTGAAAAGAGCGGTGAAACGGAGAGGCTGACGCCCGAATGGCGGCGTCTGTTCGCTTACGTCCCGCAGGGGAACCAGCTTCTGAGCGGAACGATACGCGATGTTGTCTCATTCGCGAACCCCGACAGATCCGGTGACGATGAAAAACTTCGCCGCGCACTTTCGATCGCCTGCGCCGATGAATTCCTCGGCGAGCTTGAAAACGGCGTCGATACCGTTCTCGGCGAACGCGGGACCGGCCTTTCGGAAGGTCAGATGCAGCGCATCGCGATCGCGAGGGCGATCTTCGCGGATAATCCGGTGCTGCTGCTCGATGAAGCGACGAGCGCGCTCGATGAGCATACTGAAAAGCAGTTGCTCAAAAACCTCCGCAGCCTGACGGACAAAACGGTCATCATCGTGACCCATCGCCCCGCGGCGCTTTCGATTTGTGACAGGGTGCTTCGCTTTACGCCGAACGGCATAGAAGAGATCAAGTGAATACTTTCCGGGAGGCGAACCGCTTCCCGGTTTCGGTTTAGATAAGGACATAAAACAATGACTGATGAGCAACTGAAAATCATCGACAGCGCGAAAGCTTTTGTTAAAGCGCTCTTTGAAAACGAATTCAGCGGCCATGACTGCTTCCATACTCTTCGTGTGCTTGCGGCCGCCGAAAAGCTTGCCCATGAGGAAGGTGCAGACGTTTTCACAGTGAGCCTTGCGGCGCTGCTCCATGATGTTGATGACAGAAAACTTTCGCCGGAGACATACCGCAATAAGGAACGCGCAGCCGGCTTTATGCAGATCGAAGGCGTTGATCGGGCGACTGCGGATAATGTGATTGCGATCATCGATGAAGTTTCCTTCAAGGGAAGCGATTCCGTCATTCCCGCTTCGATAGAGGGCAAATGCGTGCAGGACGCGGACAGGCTCGATGCACTCGGTGCGATAGGAATCGCGAGAACATTCGCGTACGGCGGCAGCAGGGGCAGGAAACTCTATGATCCTGCGATACCGCCGAAGGTCGGCATGACGGGGGAACAGTATTATAAAAGCGAATCCACCAGCCTGAATCACTTCTATGAGAAGCTGTTCCTGCTCAGCTCAATGATGAATACCGAATCGGCAAAGAAGCTCGCAAGGGAACGCGAAGGCTTCATGAAAGCCTTCGTCGCGGAGTTTTTGGCCGAATGGGAAGGCAGAAACTGAACAAAACCGAAACCGACGATAATAAAGAATACAGGGACAGTATTGCAATGGAAAAGTACTTTTATGTTAATTCGGAAGGATGCAGCATAAGCTGCAAAATCTATACTGATGATTCGCCGAATATCAAGAAAGTGATCCTTTTCGGTCACGGCTTCGGCGGTCATAAGGACAACAAAGCCGCGGAAAAGCTTGCGAGGCATGTTCTTTCGAAGAATAAGAGCACAGCGATCATTGTTTTCAATTGGCCATGTCACGGAGACGACGTACGCAAATCGCTTCGGCTGGATGACTGCGGGATGTACCTCGAGCGCATGATCGCATACATTAACGAACGCTATTCTTCGCCGGAAATCTATGGCTGCGCAACGAGCTTCGGCGGCTATCTTTTCCTCAAATACATTTCCGAAAACGGAAGCCCGTTCAAAAAGCTGGCGCTTCGCTGCCCTGCCGTCGGCATGTATGCCGTGATCGCAGAGCGGGTTTTGACTGCGGATGATCTGAACAAGATCGAGAAGGGTAAGCCTGTGCTTGCGGGTTTCGATCGAAAAATCAGGATTGATAAACCTTTTGTCGACAGCCTCAAGGAAGCGGACATCACAAAGCGCGACTTCACGGATTTCCTCGATGATATTCTGATCATCCACGGAACAGAGGATGAAATCGTGCCTTTTGAGGCATCAATGCAGTTCGCCGACGATAATCTGATCGAATTCATTCCCGCCGAAGGAGCGGATCACCGCTTTACGGATCCGATCAAGATGGATCAGGCAATAAAGCAGATCGCGGCATTCTTCGGAATGAAATGATTCGATACTAAATACGGAATAACAAAGCGGCGGCTGAAATCGGGAAATGCTCCTTATCGGCCGTTGCTTTTCGGTTAGGCGGATACCGCGATAAAAGCAACAGTCCGGTAAAACATCTCCGATATGTTATTCAGCCTTGTAAAACAGCGCCGAAAACAGTATAATTGATTTATTACTCGTAACAGCACTTGCAGGTGAATCGGGAGGCTTTATGGAAGCGAGATATGAACCGCTATTCCGTCCTTGGAAAATCGGAAATGTTGAAATAAAGAACCGGATCGTCATGCTCCCCATGGAAGGCACGAACATGATCCAGTGGGAAGCCAAAACCGGCTTTGTTAAGGGGATCGATGAATTCTACCGTGACAGGAAGGACAACAATATCGGCCTCTTTATTCCGGGATTAATCCCGCTTATCAGCATTATCGGAAAGAAATGGGTCTATAAGCATCCGAAGGTATTCGAACAGGTCAAGCCGGTTATCCGGGAGATCCACGAAAGCGGCGGCAAAGTCTTCTTCCAGCTCAGCGCGGGCTCCGGAAGGTCGATGCTTCTGCCTCCGATGCTGCGGTCGTTCGTTAAAAAGGGCTTTCTGAAGACTGTTTCTTCGCCTGTACTGATGACGAAATGGTGGTGGTCCGCGCCGGATCCCGACGAACCGAACGTATGGGATCCCGATGTTAAAATGGACATTTTCACATCGGATATGATAAGGAAGTTCATTTATGCTTTCGGCCGGACGGCAAAGCGCTGCCAGGAAGCGGGCGTTGACGGTGTTGAGATCCATGCAGTACATGAAGGTTATCTGCTCGATCAGTTCGCGATGCAGTACACAAATCACAGGCAGGATGAATACGGCGGGAGCCTCGAAAACAGGCTTCGATTCGCCTGCGAGATCGTGCGTGAGATAAAAAAGGTCTGCGGGCAGGATTTCCCCGTTTCGCTTCGCTATTCCGTCTGCTCAATGACGAGGGGTTTCAATCAGGGCGCAGTTCCGGGCGAGGAGTTCAAAGAAGTCGGGCGTTCGCTCGAAGAATCGGAAAAAGCGATCCGAATCCTCGAAGAAGCGGGTTATGATATGTTCAACTGCGATAACGGAACATATGACGCATGGTATTGGGCCCATCCGCCTGTTTATGCACCGCTCAATATGAACCTTTCATATGTGGAACATATAAAAAAGTTCACGACAAAGCCCGTTGTCTGCGCCGGCAGGATGCAGCCGGACGCTGCGGCGGATGCGATCGCGCGCGGCGGCATAGATGCGATGGGCATCGGCCGTCAGCTGCTCTGCGATCCGGAGTTTATAACAAAACTGAGAGAAAACCGTCTTGAGGATGTACGCCCGTGTATTTCCTGCCACGGCGCATGCCTGCCGTTCAACGGACTGAACGGAAAGGGCACGGATATCGATCCGATGCATGTGGAAATGGGCAGATGCGTTCTGAATCCCTGGACGAACAACGAGCGGAAGTATTCGAAAGCGCCGGCAAGGGAGCCGAAGCATATCGCCGTTATCGGCGGCGGTATCGGCGGCATGGAGACGGCGATACAGGCATCGCTTCGCGGGCACAAAGTCGATCTGTTCGAAAAAACGGATCGGCTTGGCGGCGTTTTCAACGCAGCATCGGCAATGTCCTTCAAGGAAAAGGACAAGGAACTGCTTGCATGGTACCGCCGCGCGCTTGAGAACAGCGGCGCTGCGGTGCATATGAATACGGAGATCTCCGATATCAGCGTGATCGATGCCGATATTGTCGTTGTCGCGACCGGTGCGCATGCACGTACGCTGCGCATCCCAGGCGCGGAACGCGCTGTCACGGCGGCGGATTATCTCGACGGCAAAGCAAAAGTCGGCGACAGTGTCGTGATAATCGGCGGAGGACTGACCGGATGCGAGATCGCGTACGAGCTTGCGCTTGAAGGCAAACACCCATCGATCGTTGAAATGACCGAACACCTTGTCGGCGCAAAGGGCATCTGCATGGCGAATTCGACCATGCTCCTCGAGCTGCTTCGATATCATAAGGTACCGGCATACCTCTGCGCGACCTGCGAAAAGATCACGGATGAAGGAGTTGTGATCGTTACTCCGGAAGGAAAAAGGATAATTCCTGCGGATTCCGTGATTCTTTCGGTCGGATATACGCCGGATGAACGCTTCGGAAAACTGAAGGAAAACAAAAAACGAACGAAACAGAAACCGGAGATTTATTTCGTTGGCGACTGCGACAAAGTCGGAAGTTTGAAAACCGGAATAAAGCAGGCATACGAGCTTGTTCAGAAGATCTCGTACAAGAAGAATTAAGAGGAGGAACACAGGATGACTTTTTATACCGGACGGCGAATGATTCGAAAGGTACCCGGATCCGTGATCAAAGCGGCGCCGCTCCCTGATCCGGAGCTTATCGAAGGCTTCGGAAGGAGGGACGCTGTCGGAGAACTCTGCGCGAAAAAGGGATTCAAGTCCGTTCTCCTCGTTACCGACCAAACACTTTTCCAACTCGGCCTGCACGAAAAAGCTGTTGATTCGCTTCAAGAACACGGGATCCCGTATACGCTTCTCCATGAGATCGATTCGGAACCGACGGTCAGGATCGTCGATGCCGGAAGACGGGTGGCGGCGGATTGCAAGGCGGACTGCATAATCGCTCTCGGCGGAGGTTCTGTGCTCGATTCGAGCAAGATCATTGCGGCTGCGGCAAAGCACCCGAAGCAGGCGATCACGCATTATCTGCATAAATTTGCATTCGTGAAGAAGGGCACGCTGCCGATGATCAATATTCCGAGCACTGCAGGCACAGGTGCGGAGTGCACGGTCGGCGCAGTCGTCAAAAACAAGCACGGAGCGAAGAGCTCCACCGTTCTGATCGGAATGGATGTTCCGTACGTGATACTCGACAGCGAACTGCTGATCGGCGCACCGCAGAGCGTAACTACATGGTGCGCTGTCGACGCGCTGAGCCACGGA
>JAEEYN010000024.1 GCA_016288175.1 Bacillota bacterium
GCGACGATCACCGTCAACGATTATCCGACGCTGAATGAAGCGCTGAATAAGGAAGGCGGAGAGCTGAACTTCACGACGAGCGGGACCTATCCCTGGGTCATCGACTTCATCGACGGCAGGGTCGCCGCGAAGAGCACGAACGTTAACGTGACTTCGAGCACCTCCACCGTCACGATGGATCAGATGACGCTTGAAGCGGGCGACAAGCTCGTCTTCTACTGGACCGTCAGCAGCGAAAGCAACTACGATAAGCTGAAGTTCTATGTCAACAATTCCGAGGTCACGAACATCAGCGGCACTTCGAACGGCTGGACGAGGTATGAATACACCGCCGCGACAAACGGCAGCTATACTTTCAAGTGGATCTATGAAAAGGACTATTCCGTCAACAGCGGCGACGATACCGGCTGGCTGGACGATGTTGAGCTGATCTATGTCAACCCGCCCGAACCGCAGTACCTGCTCGGCGACTGCGACCTCAACGGCACCGTCAACGTCACCGACGCCGTGCTCGCGCTGCGCCATTCGATGGGCCTTATCACTCTCGAAGGCAACGCATTCCTCGCGGGCGACGTCGACCTCAACGGCACCGTGAACGTTACCGACTCGCTGATGATCATGCGCTACGCAATGGGCCTGATCACCGAATTCTGATTGGATTATGTTGGAAAAGGAGCCTCCTCTCGGAGGCTCCTTTGAACCTTCGGACAATGCCGGCAGATAAAGCCGGCTGTCCCGATTTTTGAATGCGAGGTGCTTCAAATGAAAAAGATCCTTGTTGTTGTGGATATGCAGAAGGATTTCGTCGACGGCGCGCTCGGAACGCCGGAAGCCGTCGGGATCGTTCCCGCCGTCTGTGAAAAGATCAAGAGCTTTACAGGCCCGATCTTCGTAACTTACGACACCCATTTCGAAAACTATATGGATACCGCCGAGGGCAAAAAGCTGCCCGTTCCGCACTGCATCAGGGGCACGGAGGGCTGGAAGCTCGATCCAGCCGTTGAAAAGGCGCTCGAGGGCAGGGATTTCACGCCCGTCGAGAAGCTGACCTTCGGTTCGACGGCGCTGCCGGAGCTCGTGCGCGTCGCCGCGGCGGGGGAGGAGTTCTCCCTTGAGCTCATCGGCCTCTGCACGGATATCTGCGTCGTCAGCAACGCGCTGCTTCTCAAGGCGAATTTCCCGGAGACGCCGATCGCCGTCGATCCCGCCTGCTGCGCCGGAGTGACCCCCGCTTCCCACGAGGCGGCGCTCACAACGATGGCGTTCTGCCAGATCGGGATCGAAAAGTAAAAACGCACCCGAACGAAAAACCGGACAGCCGTCGAGCTGCCCGGCTTTTTATTTTACAATTCAAATGTTGCTCTCAATCCTTGTTTATAAGCGCCTCGAGTGCGGGGCGGACAGCGGATTCGGGACCGATCAGTATCTCACTTACATACGGAACGCTTTCCTGAGACAAGCTTGAAAGTTGCTTTGTAAGGTTCTGGACCAATTCTTCATCTGAAAGAAGATGCAGCGCTTCATTCAAACTATGAATATCTGTTTTATTATGAATGGTGACATTTTCCATTTTTTCAATGAGAGCAGATCCAGCCCGATTGGGGGATGATGACAGCGTGGTTGATTTCCCCGTGATTTTGGCATCGTTCAACCATGAGGGCTTGGGTTTTGGATTGTTTACAGGATTGACGGGCACTGGACTATATGCGCGTTCCTTCTGGTATGGACTATTACCAAACTGTGTTGGATAGTTATTTTCCTCCGTCAGCCCGCGAAGACCTACAGCGATCAGCGCCAGCCCTCCGACAAGAAGAATGCAGCCAAAACCAAAACGCATGATGCTGTTGCCATTATAAACATTGTTCGCTGTTTGCGCACCTGCGTTCTGGATCCCGGTATAAGCATCACCGCCATATTGTTCGTTTTTTTCGGTGTAGCCAACGGACTTCGCGAAGCAGATTATTCCGAAAATCAGGGATAATGCCCCGGCAATGATAAGAATAATTGCGGCTGTTTTCTTAAGATCCATCGATGTTTATCCTCCTGCTGAAAATGTTTTTTAAAAAACGAATAGCAAATGCACGGGTGTTCCGTAGCATTTCTCACAAATATATTGTATGATAAAGTCAGATGTATGTCAAGCCGAATTTACATATACGGCAGCAACTTCAACTCCTTGTGAAAACCCCGGAAATATGCTAAAATAAAACCATGAAAGAAAAGATCATCATCGAATCGAAATTCATGCGTGAAGCGCTTGCGGAGGCGGAGCTTGCCTTTAATGAAGGCGAGGTCCCCGTCGGCGCGGTCGTGGAGCACGGGGGAGAGATCATCGCCCGCGCCCATAACCTCGTTGAAGCGGGGAAGGACCCCTCCGCCCACGCGGAGATGCTTGCCCTCCGCCGCGCCGCGGGATCGCTCGGGCGGAAATGGCTCGATGATTGCCGCCTCTACGTAACGCTCGAGCCCTGCCCGATGTGCATGGGGGCGATCCTCAACTTCCGCGTCGGCGCGGTCTGCTTCGGTGCATACGATCCTGAGGCAGGCTGCGCGATCTCCCGCTGCGAGCTCGGAAGCGGGCTGCTGAACTCCTCCGTCCCCTGCGTCGGCGGCATGCTGGAGGAGGAATGCGCGGCGATCCTGTCCCGCTTTTTCGGGAAGATGCGCGTAAAGCCCACCGAGTCGGGCGAAGAGCCAAAAACCGTTTGACAAATCCATTAAGCTGTGCTATTATCTCGGCATTGACGGACATTTTAATGGTCGGATAAGGAATTCTTATCGGGCCATGTTTCATAACAGGAGGTCACTATGGGAATCTATGAGGAACTGCAGGCGAGGGGACTCATCGCGCAGGTCACGGATGAAGAACAGGTCAGGGAGCTTATAAACAGCGGCGGCGCGAAGTTCTATATCGGCTTCGACTGCACGGCGGACAGCCTCACTGCGGGCCATTTCATGGCGCTGACTCTGATGAAGCGTCTGCAGATGGCGGGCAACAAGCCCGTTGCGCTGATCGGCGGCGGCACGACCATGATCGGCGATCCCTCCGGCAGGACGGATATGCGCAAGATGCTGACCAAGGAGGATATCGACCATAACGCCGCCTGCTTCAAAAAGCAGATGGAGCGCTTCATCGAGTTCGGCGAGGGCAAGGCGGAGATGGTCAACAA
>JAEEYN010000174.1 GCA_016288175.1 Bacillota bacterium
GGGGTCGGCGTCGGTTCCGGCGTCGGAACCGGAGTCGCCTCGGGCGTCGGCTCGGGCGTCGGGTCATCCGGCCCGACGATCGGCGGCATTGCCGGCGTTTCCGTCGGGATTTTCGCCGTCTGAGTTGCGATCACGACAACATCTTCGGGATCCGGAGTTATCTTTTCGGGCTTTACGAAAGCGGGGATGTTTGGAGAGCATGCGCAGAAAAACGCCGCCGCCAGAAGAAGCGGAAGGAAGCGTTTCAGGAATCTCACTGGCCGTCACCTCGATTGGTTTACTATACTAATAATTGTATCATCTTTCCGCTTTCGTGTCAATCCTCCGTTATTCGGTTTTAAATTATATTTTTAAATTTTTTTGTCCTTAATCTGTCATTTTTCCCGCCGTTTTCACGCGGCGGCGGATCAGGCCTGCGAGGTCCCTGTTTCATCGGATACGAGGAGGCTGATGCGGACCTCGTCCCCGGTCCCGGCGTCGAGATAAACGAGGTATTCGCTGCCGGAGAATCCGCCGCGGAATTCCCAGCAGAGCCTCTCCGTTCCGTCATCAAGGGGGATCAGCGCGAGCCGCGAATCCGTCACTTCGAGGAACGGCGAAAGCTCCGCGCGGGCCTCCTCTTCGGCAATGATCCGCTGCGGGAAGCTGCGTTCGGTGTGGCTGTAAAGCCAGTTCTCCGTGTCCGCGCCGATCACCTCGCCGGTCCCGCGGTCGAGCCAGAGCCGGATCATATCGCCGTAAACGAGGATCCCGTCCTCCGCGCCGGGAAGGTCGGAATCGGCGACGGCGGCGAAGCTTATCTGCACGGAACCCGCCATATAGCGAGTCCAGACCGGCTCCATGCGGCCGCAGCCCATTCTTTCGAGCCACTGTTTTCCGGCTTCGGCGAGCGCGGCGGCGTCCTCCTCCCCGGGAACGCCCTCCGCTTCGCCCGTCGGCGTCGTCATGAAATACACGAGCGCGCCGCTGTTTTCCGCGATCGAGATATCGACGCTCCTGCCGTCACTGAGCTCGCCCGAAAACGAGTAGGCGGGCAGCCGGCCGGAGGAATGGCCCGTGCTTTGAAGAGATGTCGTTCCGAGGATCCCCGCCGCGCGGGAGTATGCCGTTTCGCGGTCGATCGGCTCCCCCGTATTCTTCGGCATGCGGTTCTCCGTGCTGTCCGAAAACGGTCCGTCGTATTCGATCAGCGGGTACTCCTGCCCGGGGTTTTCCGCGCTTTGGCTGAAGAATTCTTCGCCCGTGATCGGCGAAGATGGGAAATTTCCGCTGTTCAGGCGTTCGAGCAGGTCCTCATAGACGCCGCCGCTTGCTTCATATAGCGCGAGCAGCTGTTTGCGGTCCGCGTCGGAGATCGGTTTTCCGGAAAGCACGGAAGCCGCGAGCTGCCTGGCGTAATCGCCCGTCTGAACAAGAAAACGGTTCAGGCCGTAACTGTCCGGGTGGGACTGCGGCACCCTGCCGAGCAGCGCGGAGATCTCGCCGCTTTCGCGCCAGATCTCGTCGAGCGTCATCGCGACGGTATGCGGCGCTTCCGAAACGAGCAGCTTCGAAAGCGAATTGCGCATATCGAGGACCGATTCCGTAAGCTCCTGATAGGTTTTTCTGTAAAGCCCCTCGCCGTTTGCGCGAAGGTCCTCCGCCTTTTTCCGTTGGCTGCAGCCCCAGACGACGGAGGCGATCAAAGCCGTGACGAGCAGCGCGGGCACAATATAGCAGAAAACGATCCGCATCTTTTTCGGCAGCGCGGCTTTTGCGGCGGCAAGTTCGGATTTTCGCCCGTTCATTTCTTCCCTCCTCAGCAGAATGCGTGGTTCCCGATGCGAAGCAGCACCGGGCGCGAGAGCATCCAGCGGCTCGTCGCGGTTTTCGGGTTATAATAATAAAGGCATCCGCCGGTCGGATCCCAGCCGTTCAGCGCGTCGCGGGCGGCGTTGATGCTCTCCTGATCCGGCTGAAGGTTGATTTGACCGTCGCTGACGGCGTCGAAAGCGCCGCTCTGATAGATCACGCCGGCGAGGGTATTCGGAAAAGAAGCGCTCTTCACACGGTTCAGCACGACTGCCGCGACGGCGACTTTGCCGCGGTAGGGCTCGCCCCGCGCTTCGCCGTGAACGAGGCGCGCGAGCAGATAAAGATTGTTGTTCGAAGCGGAAACGCCGCCGCCCGATGAGCCGCCGGAAAGATTCATCCCGAGCGCCGCCGCGGTCTTTGCGCCGACGATGCCGTCCGCAGTCAGCCCGACCTTCCTTTGGAAAGCCTTGACCGCTTTTTCGGTGCCGGAACCGAAGATGCCGTCCACGGCGCCGGTGTAATAGCCCCAGCGTTTGAGCTTAGTCTGAAGGGTCCTGACCGCTTCGCCGCGGCTCCCGCGCCGTAGAGTATCCGCCGAAGCCGCCGCAAGAACGATCGCGGCAAACGCCGCCGCAAGAAGCAGCGCAGTCAGTTTCACGATCCGTTTTTTCATTTATCTCCTCCGAAAATGCTGCGCCAGAGGTTGACGAAAAGGCTTTCGAACCGGACTGGGGCTTCCTGCGGCGCATCGTTTTGCGGCGCTTCGCTGACAAGGCAGAGCGGCGGGAAGAGGATGCACCACCAATTATGTCCCCCGCCTTCGCCGAGGATTATCCTGAGGGCGCGGTAGTTCCCGGCCGGATAGAGTTTTTCGCCGTATTCCCTGTCCGGGAAATCGAAATCGCCGAGCATGAGCTGGGCGCCGTAGCCGCAGCCCTCGGCCTCAAGAACGGTTTCGACCGTTTCATACAGTCCGTTTCCGTCGCCGAGAAGGTCCTCCTCCGCTTCCGCCGCGTCCCGCGTTTCGCGAAGAACTTCCCTTTCGCGCTCGTAAGCAAGCACTGCGTCCCTGACAAGCAGCTTCACGCGCTGATCTGCGTCGCTGTCGCTGTTCGCGATCACGTGAAGGCGGAGAACCGGACCTTCCATCGAGCTGTCATAGCTGTTATCCGGCGATATCTTTGCCTCCGCGCTTCCCGCGGGCTTCAGCAGCAGCACCGGAAGCAGCGCCGCAAACGCGAAAACGGATGTCAGCAGCGCGGCGGCGGCAATCACAACGGTATGGAACCGGATAGGTTTTCTTTTCATGCCTGGTTTCCTTCTTTCTTCGGATTCGGGTAAGATTATTGTTGACAAGCAGCGGGAAAATGATGCATACTTACTGTACGGACCGAAAAAACCGCCAACGCTCCGAAAGGGTGAAAGCCATGGAAAACCAACAAATCACGCTTCGCGCGTACGCAAAAATCAATCTGACGCTCGAGGTGCTCGGCGAAAGGCCCGACGGCTACCACGAGCTCCGCACCGTCATGCACCGCATCGGCATTTTCGACACGGTCACGATCGAAGTTTATCCCTGCGAAGGCGAAAAAGCCGAGCGCATCGCCGTTCTCTGCACGGAAGCGCTGCCCGCCGCGAATACCGCCCGCCGCGCCGCGGAAAGCTACCTTGCGGCGAAGGGCATGGACCTTGCGCGGGAGGGGATCGAGCTTTCGATCAGCATCGAAAAGGGGATCCCGACCGAAGCGGGCCTCGGCGGAGCGAGCGCGGACGCGGCGGCAGTCCTCCGCGGGATGGAAAAGCTTTTCGGCGCTCTGCCGAAGGCGCAGCTCTATGCGATCGGCAAAAAGATCGGCGCGGACGTTCCGTTCTGCCTGCACGGCGGCTGCGCGCTCTGCGAGGGCATCGGCGAAAAGATGACGGATTATCCGCCGGCGAAGCTGCATCTGCTCGTCGTGAAGGGCGAACGCGGCGTTTCGACGGGAGCGCTCTTCCGCGCGCTGCCGAACGACCCGCAGAAAAAGGCTTCGGGCACCGCGGCCGCAATGAAGGAAGCTCTAAAGAGCGGCAAGGCGGAGGCCGTCGCGGAAAGGATGACGAACGACCTTTCCCCCGCCGCCGAACAGCTCGTTCCGGATATTGCCAAATACAGAAGAAGGCTTCTCGCTCTCGGCGCTATCGGCGCGATGATGAGCGGCAGCGGCTCCGCCGTTTACGGGATCTTCGCAAGCGCCGAGGATGCGATCCGCGCGATGGCGGGCTTCGGCAACTGCGCTTTCCGCCAGGTCACGGCAACGATCCGCGAATGATCCGCGTGCGGGAACGGCGCATCCGGATAAGGAGAAGCATGCTTTCGGCAGGGAATAACCCTCAGAATCAAACAGATCCGCGGACAATGCAGCTATCCTCGGATCTGTTTCGTTTTAGGTGCTGAAAACCGCAAAGCGTCTCAAAAGAGGAGATTTTTGTTCCCGGCAAGGCGAAAAGCGCAGGAATACTCGGAGCGTCTTCCGAGCATTTTCAACGCAGCCGGGCGCGAAAAGATCCCTTTTGAGGCTGTTTATCCTTATGCGGATACGCCGAAGCGCCGCTTTATTTTTCAAAAACCGTTGCAATTCGAAAAGCGATATGCTAAAATAGTTTTCGTTCTTGTTTCCGGGCCGGTGTGATGGAATTGGCAGACGTGGCGGACTCAAAATCCGCTGATGGCGACATCGTGTGGGTTCGAGTCCCACCACCGGCACCAAAAACCGGGTTTTTACAACCCGGTTCTTTCTTTACTCAAAACGTAAAAAACCCAGTATTTATATAGTTTTTTTGAACATTCGCAAATTGCCTTGAGTAAGCTTGAAACAGCTTAAAATCGCCTGCGTTGCACACCGGTTGCACACGCGTTGCACAGGGCCTGTGTCCGGTCTTCTGAAAGGACACGGTGCTTCGCTTTTCTGTGCAACCGCGCTGTTTTTTATGGAAAGTTTTCCTCCATTTCGATCCAACTCCGTTGCACACATATGGGCGATTATCGCCCTTTCGATCCAATCACGTTGCACACTTTGGGGCCATTTTTGCCCTTTTCGGGCAAAACTCAGCTGTTCTCCCTCGTGCTTTTCTGCGGGTACCTAAGGCTGTCACTTGCTCCACATAAGGGGAATCAGACGAGCATTTCCTGACCTGCAGGTTATGCAGTTAGAGTGATAGTTGAGGAAACAAGAGTTTTGCCACCTCCTGATTGGGGTGGCAATTTTCACATCAAGATTCTCGACTAATAATACAGTTTTGAAAATACAACGAGAGATAATCACTCCATTGATCTTTTGTATTTATCTATACACTTTTTCAAATAATGTGATGCATTGTCAACTGCATTAATCTCTTCTTCAGTAGGCTCAGTTGCATGTGCATCAAATCTTCCTTCGTTTTTCAAGATAGTCATATTCGCAATAAACACGTCTTGTTTTCCAAAATAGTCTTCAAAATACTGCCAATCAGCATTAATCAAATCGACAAGACTTTTCAAATAGATATCTGAGGATCTCGAGTCAAATAACTCTTGATAAGTCTTTGCGGAATGTTTTTGATTCTTTCCATAAACTTTATTGATCACATAAGTTTTTGCCTCTGCCTCGTTCTTGTGAGCAACCTTTACAATCGCCCTAACTATTTTGCGGAGTTCTCTTTCAAGCTCATTTCTTTGATTACATAGATGCTTCCATTTATCAGCACGCGTTAATAATGCAGGATGACCACCATTCTTTCTAATCAAATACTCTTTTACTGCATCAATACGAAAATCATAGCGATTATCAACCCCTTTTATCAATCCATATCCTATCAAATGGCTTACAATCGATGGATCTTCTGTTACAAAGTAATTAAAACTTTCACGATCCTCTAAGGCAAGCAGGTTTAGCATCTCATACTCGTCTGGGTAGAATTGTTTTAGTACATCCAGAATCATCTCAAAATAAACATTATCAAGATTAAACTTTTCCTTTGCTTCAAAGTATCTAATTCTATCAATCGTTACCGGCCTAATGGTGTTGATTTGAGAGACTTTACTACATACCCGACGAATTAGAAAGGGATGTCCTCCATAATCCTCCATCAGATGTGTATATATTTCCTCATCAAACTTCATCCCCATAATTCTTCCCAATTTACGTACCATTTCTCTTGTTTGACTATAGTCAAAACCCGGGATATAGCATGGTTGAAACGCATTATATATGGGATTATCCACTCCTAAAATACTTGGTTGTTCAACACACTTTGGATTTGTTCCAAAGATAGTAAATGTAAAGGCATTGTTTGACCTTTGATATGAACTTCTTAGGCTCTGCCAGAAATACACAAAATCCAGCCCGTTACACCAGTGATCAGCTCCAGATTTCCCGAAAGTAATGTTTTCTATCTCATCAAAAAGAAGAAGCATTGTCTTTCCTGTTGATTTACAAGCGTCTCTCACAACATTTGAAAAGATTGTGCTTGCATCCTCTTCAGTAAAAGCGTCTTCATTTACCTGAGATAATCCTGTCTTTTGGCTAATTGAATCGCACAGGTAGTACAACGCTTTATTCCAACGTCGCATATTAAAAGAAGTGTCTTGGCAGTCAATGAATACGGTTAAGTAGTCTTGAGAAACTGCTTTCCTTTCGACATCGAAAATAATAGATGTTTTGCCTGTCTTGCGTAGTCCAAACAAACCGTAGTTTGAACCGGCTTTATGTTTTTCAATTATTGTTGTAACAATATCTGTTCTCCCGAAGAAAAAGGTATCTTTCCTGAGTGGTTCAGAGCAATCAAATAGATCACGCGAATAAAAATGTCTTTGAAAGGTATTTCGAATAAAAGAAGGATTACCTTTATTCGTACTGAAATCAGAATATGAAAACGGCACAACAATTTGGTCTTCTTGATTCGTGAGACATTCTTTTAATCTATCGGAAACACTATCATCAGCGCTTATCAATGCATAACATATTTTCTCATACCGCTGTTCTAATAGTTCACAACGTATTGTGTCAAATGCTTCAAGGATTCTAGGCTCAAACTGTCTATAGTTTGACATGATAACTATGACTTCACGAGAAATATTCAAAGCTTCCTCGACATGTTGAACTGGCTTCGCCAAGAAATATTTGAATTCACTTCTCCCAGGAGTAGTCCGTTTCCCAGCACTGGTTATGTACCACTCATTAGCCCAAATACCAATAATACTATTTTCCGTCTTAGAAAACTCTTTTTCAATAATCTCTTTTGCAGAAGGGTGAATACCCTCTCTAACTAATTCTTGATACATCCATCGTCCTTCCTTCAACTCTTTATTTGTGAAGAACCCTGAATACTATTCAGGGAAAACTATAACGCAACCTGCAAAAAGTTTTAGAAGCACTCGATATCTAAAAACAGAAAGCGGATGCTTGCCGATATACGCACTGCAACATAAAACTTCCTATCTGTTGTTATTATACAGATTTTTCATGACATATTCAACTAAGATTCTAATATAAGCACTAATTATCTGGGCACTATTTCAAGTAATTGTAATAAAAAATAATTTTTATAGCACTTTTGTGGCGTTTGCCTGTATCTGTTTCTTAGCAAACAAAACTCATTCGCACATTCGTCAAATCGATCACGGTCTGCTATCATGTTCTCAGAAACCGAAAGGAAGATTTGACTATGCGGACCGTTTTCAAAGTACTGCTTGTCCCGGTATGGCTGCTTCTCGCTGTACTGAAACTCGCATTTAGGCTTGCGGCTGGCGCAGCGGCATTTGTGCTCGCGATTGGCGGAGGGCTGTTGCTCGTGTATGACCTGTTTCTTCTGATCATCGGCAACGGATCAAAAGAGCTTATGCTTCAACTGTTGACCATAGGCGGTATGCTGATCGCTGTTCCGCTCCTCGCGGGAGTATTGTCCGGTTTACTGGAAGCAGCGCAGAAACCAATCAAAGAATTCATTGAATCATGAAGGAGGATAATCATATGGAAATCACTTACACAAAACACGGCGACTATTACTATCCCGACCTCGCACTCCCTCCCCAGCCGACCGGTGACATCGGCCGCTTCGGACGGATGCGGAAGAAGTATCTCAAGGAGCATCAGCCGGATACCTTCGCGTTGATGCTAATGGAGAACACATTGACGCAGCACCTCATCGACATTGATCGTCAAGCTAATGAACAGATCGACCGCATTACCTCCCAGCTCGCCCAAGCCGAAGGCGTCACCGAAGACCTCAAAGCCCGCGATCAGCTCGTCTGGATACAGGCTATGAACTCCTGCAGGGCAAGAGCGGAAGAATTGGTCATCCGTGAGATCGTGCTCGCATAAATAGCAAGGGCTGTACCTATTCGGTGCAGCCCTTTTACATTATCAAACTCTATGTTCTCTCCGCTCTGAATACCTCGCAGCCGTCCCTTTGTCCGGCTGGCGTGAATCCGAGTTTTAGAGCGATATGCTTTGTGACTTCCTGTGCGGGAGCGCACTCGATCACTGCGTCTTTCCCTTCCGTAAAGGCCCTTTGCATGAGCTCTTGCGTAAGCTTGGTCGCAATACCCCTGCCCCAGTGCTCAGGGGAAAGCACCCATCCGATTTCTCGGCTCGTTTCGTCGTAATCATGATAGATCACATAACCGATGAAAGCGCCGTCATTCTCGACCGACCAAATGAGGGGCTCGCCGCCGAAACCTGCGCTCTCAAGAAACGCCGTCGTTTTCTCCAAATCGAAAACGGGCTCGATATGCTTCATCACTTTTTCATCCGACAGCAGCCGAAAAAGCGGCATGAGGTCGGTCTTTTTCATTCTTCGGATCAGCATTTACAGTTCCTTTTTCATGTATCGCGGCGCATA
>JAEEYN010000025.1 GCA_016288175.1 Bacillota bacterium
CAGCGGCTCCATGAGCGGCCTCGAAGCGGACACCATCGGAGGGTTCAACTCCATGATGGAGAAGCAGAGGAAGCAGGAGGGCGAGGCGCTCGTCTCAGCCGTGCTCTTCGACAACGACAGCGAAGTGCTCTACGACCGCGTTGACATCCGCGAGATCCCGAAGATGACGGAGAAGGACTATTACGTCCGCGGCTGCACAGCCCTTCTGGACGCGATCGGCGGAGCGATCCACCACATCAAGAGCGTCCATAAGTACATCCGCGAGGAGGATGTGCCGGAGCACACCATGTTCATCATCACCACGGACGGCATGGAGAACGCGAGCCGCGAGTATTCTTCCGATAAGGTGAAGAAGATGATCGAGCAGCAGAAGGAAGCAGGCTGGGAATTCCTCTTCCTCGGCGCGAACATCGACGCCGTCGAGACCGCGAAGCATTTCGGCATCGACCGCGACCACGCCGTGAAGTTCAAAAACGACGCCCGCGGCATCGCCGTCAACTACGAAGCCGTCAGCGACGCCGTCTGCTGCATGCGCGCCGGCGCTTCGCTCTCGAAGAGCTGGAAGGAGAGCATCGAAGCGGATTACGCGGACCGCGAAAACGGAGGCTCCGAGCCCTCTTCGCCGGAAAAGAAGCGCGGCCTGTTCGGAAGGGTAAAGCACTGAGAACCGAATGAACAGCGGAAGGGGAGGCTTCGGCCTCCCCTTTTCATGCTTCGGAAGATCTCACAGCACAAAAAAGGATCGGACGAAATCCGATCCTTTTTGCGTTTTGGCTTTTCCATTGTCCTCACTCGAGCTCCGAAAGCTTCTTCGCGCAAAGACCTTCCTCCGCGGGGAGATAAACGGTCGCTTCCGCGTTCTCGGGGAAAGCGGCAAGAAGACCTGCTCGGATGAATTCCGACGGAGCGGCGGCTTTGCAGTCATGGCCGCAGCAGAGAAGCTCCCCGACGGGCGTTTTCAGTTCGTCGAGAACAGCCTGCTCCGCGCCTTCCGAAAGATCGCTTTCGAACATCCGGATCGAGCCGTTTCCGGTCGTTACGACGATGAGCTGTCCTTCGGCGATCCTGCGGGCCTTGATGTAGCCTTCGGCCGCCTGAAGGAGACGGTTGCCGCTCGCCGTGTTCATATAGCCCTCGATAACGGAGAGCATGTTCGGGTTGGTGATGTACGAGCGGACCTCGTCCATGTCCACGGCGTAACCGTTCATGATGCCCTGGATCAGCACCTCCATGATCATGATGCTGCGCGTCTGCGGGCTGCCGAGGTATTCGATGAGGTCGATATTCATCTTTTGGTTGATGCCCTCGATCATGCCTGTATAAAAGGTGCTTTCCTCGCCGAAGCAGCGCCCGATCGCTTCGATATGGGTAAAGCCCTCGATGACGTCGGCAACGCGCATCCGCCTGCGTTCCCCTGCGAAGATCGTTCCGCCGGAGAGCAGTTTATCGGTCGTGGTGTTCAGAATGTCCGCAAGCTCGAGCAGAAGCCCGACGTCGGGCAGCGCGTCGCCGTTCTCCCATTTGGAAACGGCCTGGAACGAAACGTTCAGCTTCTGAGCAAGCTGCTGCTGCGTAAGATTTTCGGCTTTGCGCCGGGAACGGATGTATTGTCCGATCCTGTTGGTATCCATAGTTTTTTCCTCTGTTTTCTTTTTCTGTTCCGGAACGCCTTCATTATAGCAACTCTGTCTTTATTAGTAAATAACGGCAAAAACGAACCGGTTCCACCGCAGGTTGAATTTTGCCGGCGAAAGCGGACGGCGGAGCGCTGAAAAGGGCGGCAAACTTGACTTTTTGACTTATAGGATGTATACTTTATGTTAACATATTCGCAGTGTATACAAACGGATCGCTCCTGCGGACCGTCCCTGCTGAGGAGGTTCTCCCCGTGTTGTCAATGCATTTGTTCCTGTTCTGCCCGGAGGGGATCGTCCGGACGCTTTTCCTGCCGAAAAACATAGACGGCAGGTTTGGATTCGACGCGCTTGCGGGGCGGGAGGAACTGCCTTTTTACGCGGAAGCGGACTGCGGGAGCTGGGTACTGTACTGCGGGAACGAAGCCGAGTTCTGCGATCCGGACGGGACCGCCGGAGGGCTGCGCGCCGCGGGCAGGGCTATGCCGCTCGAGGACCGCGCGTTCAAATATCTTAAATATCACGAAAAAATCTATTCCGCTTATGCGGAGCTCGATAACGAGGGGGACAACGCCCTCGTTCCATACCGTTTCGACCCTGCGGCGTCCGTTTTCACGATCGGCCGCAATCCCGAAAATTCGATCGTCTACACCCGGCCCAATGTCAGCCGGCGCCATGCGAGCATCGAGCGCAGCGGCGACAGGTGGGAGATCGTTGACAGAAACAGCACCAACGGCGTTTATGTCAACGGCCTGCGCGTGCAGAGAAAGACCCTTGAGCTCGGCGACACCGTTTTCATAATGGGCCTCAGCATCGTTGTCGGAACCGATTATTTCGCGATCAACAACGCGAACGGACGGGTGACAATGAACACCCCGCATATCAAGATGATCACGCCCCGCGAAAGGAACGCCGCGGATTTCGCGAAGCCCCGCGCGGGCGGCGCCGGGGAGCGCGCTTTCGACAGGCCGCCGAGGAAGCTCATCAAGGTCGAGGCGAAACCGATCGAGATCGAAATGCCGCCGATGAAGATCGGCGCGAACCGTCTGCCCCTTCTTCTTCGTCTCAGCTCGCCCCTTGCGATGGGCGGCCAGGCGCTGCTGACGGGCAACATCGTTTCGGCGTTCACGGGCATGTTCCTTCCGACAATGTCGCAGGGGATGTCCGATAAGGACCGCAAGGATTACGAAGCCCGCCGCACCGAGCGCTACGGCGCATATCTCAAGGATAAGCAAAACGAGATCGAAACTGAGCGCATCAACGAGATCACCCTCCTCAATAAAGCGCATCCGGACGTGACCGAAGTTCTCGCTTTCGCCGGAAACAAGGAGCGGCTTTGGGAGCGCCGCAAGATCGACGAGGATTTCCTTTCGGTCAGGATCGGAACGGGCGAACTGCCGCTGATCGCCGAACGCGTTTACGAAAAGAAAAAGCTCGATCTCGAGGATGACGAGCTTGTGGATAAAATGTACAGGCTGGCGTCGAAGCCGGTCACTCTGCCGAACGCGCCGGTGCTGCTTTCGTTCATCGGGGACCGCACCGTCGGCGTGAAGGGCAGGCGTACGCTCATCCGCGGTTTTGTTCGGAACATCATCCTTCAGCTTGCCGCAACGCACAGCTATGACGAACTGAAGATCTGCGTCCTCGCGGGTGAAGATTCCGCCGCGGAGCTCGATTTTGTAAGGTATCTGCGCCATAACTGGGATGACGAAATGAACGTCCGGTTCTTCGCTTCGCAGCGCGAGGATACCCAGCCCATCGCCGATTATTTCAAAAAGCGCGAAGAGGATTACTTCGGCGGAAACAGGAATCCTTCAAAGAGCAGGATCCCGAAGAACGCGCCGGTATTCATCATCTTCGCCCTCGATAAAACGCTTTTCGAAAGCCTCGAATTCCTCAAAAACGTGCTGGACGAGCCCGAATACTGCGGGATCTCCATCCTTTCGGCGTTCGACGGACTGCCGAAGGAATGCACGAAGATCATCGAAGCCGAGACCGAGGCTTCCCTCCGCCTCATAGATCTTAGGCACCCCGAAAATCCGGAGATCGGCTTCCGCCTCGATCCGTACAGCGCGCCGGCGGCCGACGCTGCGGTAAAGGAGCTTTACGGAACAAAGCTGCGCTCGAGGCTCGAGCTTTCGTCGCTGCCGTCGATGCTGACCTTCCTCGAAATGTACCGCGTTGGCAGGGTAGAGCATCTCAATCCCCTTGCGCGCTGGAAGGAAAACAACCCGATCAAATCCCTTGCGGCGCCTGTCGGCGTCGGAACGGACGGAAGTCTGTTCATGCTCGACCTTCACGAGAAGCGCCAGGGTCCGCACGGCCTGATCGCGGGCATGACGGGCTCCGGAAAATCCGAATTCATAATCACGTACATCCTCTCGATGGCCGTAAACTACAGCCCGGAGGAAGTAGCGTTTATACTTATCGACTATAAGGGCGGCGGCCTTACCGACGCCTTTGAGGACAGGACCCGCGGCATCCATCTGCCCCACGTCGTCGGAACGATCACGAACCTCGACGGCGCGGCGATCCGCCGTTCGCTGATGTCGATCAACAGCGAACTCAAGCGCAGACAGTCGGTCTTCAAGCAGGCGAAGAGCCAAACGAACGCCGGCACGATGGATATCTACGATTACCAGAAGCTCTACCGAGCGGGGAAGGTCGATGAACCGATGCCCCATCTGTTCATCATTTCCGATGAGTTCGCGGAGCTCAAAAAGCAGGAGCCGGAGTTCATGGACGAGCTCATCAGCACCGCGCGCATCGGCCGAAGCCTCGGCGTCCATCTGATCCTCGCGACCCAGAAGCCCGGCGGTGTTGTCAACGACCAGATCTGGAGCAACACCCGGTTCCGCGTCTGCCTGAAGGTCCAGGACCGCGGCGACAGCATGGAGATGCTGAAGCGCCCGGAAGCGGCGGAACTCAAACAGACCGGACGGTTCTATCTCCAGGTCGGCTATAACGAATATTTCGCGATCGGCCAGTCCGCGTGGTGCGGCGCGGGCTACATCCCGCAGGACGGCGTGGCGAAGGAGGACGATACTTCCGTCGAATTCGTAGATACGGCGGGCAGAACGATCCTCAGCGCAAGAACGAAAGCCGAAAAACCGAAGGCGGAATGCAAACAGGTCGTTTCGATCGTCCGCTGTCTTTCCGATCTTGCCGCGCGCGAGAATATCAAAACGCGCAGGCTCTGGACGGATCCCCTGCCCGAGACCGTCGAATACGGATCGCTCCCCGAAGCGAAGGGGGAAGGCATCACGGCGGCGGTCGGCCTGATCGACGATCCGGAATTCCAGAAGCAGTACCCTCTGCGGCTCGACATGCAGTCCTTCCGCAATATGCTCCTCGTCGGCGGCAGCGGCAGCGGCAAGAGCACGCTCCTTCGGACGCTGCTTTGCTCGCTTGCGGAAAGATACTCGCCGGATGAAGTTAATTTCTATATCGTCGATCTGTCCTCCGGCGCTCTCGGCGCTCTCGCCGCTTTGCCGCACTGCGGCGCGTACCTGACGGAGGATAACGAGGCGGATCTCGATCGCCTTCTGAAGCTTGTCCGCGACATGACGGCCGAAAGGAAAAAGCTTTTTGCGGACGCGGAGGTTTTCGGCTTCGACGCCTACAGAAAGATCGCAAAGCTCCCGCTCGCGGTCTTCGTTATCGACAGCTGGATGAACATTTCCTCCTTCCGCAAGGGGCAGGAATACGGCTTCGCGATCGCCGACTATATGCGCGACGCGGCGAACTGCGGGATCCGGTTCATCCTTTCGATCAACCATATCAACGAGATCGGTTCGAGGGCGAAGCAGGAAACGGACTACCGGATCATGCTTCAGCCGCAGGACAAATTCGATTATAACGACGTTCTGAACATCCGCGGCTCGATGCTGCCTTCCCACCTTGCCGGAAGGGGCGTCTGCGTTATTGAAGGCCGCGCGCTTGAATTCCAGACCGCCGTCATCAGCGCCGTTTCGGAGACCGGAGCAGTCAAAGCGCTCGCCGCAAAGCTGCGGGAAAAATATCCGGCCGCGGCCGTCCGCAGGCTCCCGATGCTTGCCGCCGGAGCGGAATACGGCGAATTCCTCGCCTCGTTTGAAAAGGACAGGATCCCCCTCGGATTCTCGCTCGATACGATGCAGCCGGTTTCGATGCCGCTGCAGCAGCTCTATACCGCGTCGCTCTTCTTCGGCAATCCAGCCGGGATCCGGCCGGTGCTTTGGAACCTCCTTCTCGCTTTCGGGCGGGAGGACGCGGACGTCGTGATCATGCGCAGGCGCGCCGATACCGTTTTCGACAGCGCGGCGGAGAAAAAGCTCGCCGATATGTTCGCCGGGCATTATGCCGTTCTGGACTGCTCCGCGGAAGGCGCGGCGCAGCTCGACGACCGGATCATCGCGAACATCACCGAAACAAAAGTCATGCACCGCAACGATTTCTGCGCGCTGAACGGGATCCCCGCGACCGACGCGGGAAGAACGAAGAAGGCCGCAAGGTATATCCGCGAGCACTCAAAACCTCTGATGATCCTCTTCGAAAGCTTCGGCGATTTCCTCGGCCTCGGGCTAAAGCCGGAGCAGAAGGAGGAATTCTCCGCCCTCTTCGAAAAGATCAGGGGATATAACGTCTATTTCTTCGGCTGCTTCTATCCGGAGGATGAAAGCCGCTCCTCAAAGCCGCTGTTCAAAAGCTTCTCGAAGGAAGATTTCGCCCTGCTGTTCGGCGGAAGGTACTCATCCGCGTGGTGCACACAGCTGCCGTCCGATTTACGGCGCGCGGACAAACCGGATCCGCAGTACGACCGCTGCGTTCTGAAATACCGCGGCGAGTGCCACAGGCTGCTGATGCCCTGCGGCGAGCTTTCTTCGGCCGGCGGCGATCCCGACGACGCAGACATCATTTAACGGAGGCAAACGCTTATGGAAAAGGTTCTTCTCGGGATCCGCGTTCCCGCCGTCAAAGCG
>JAEEYN010000175.1 GCA_016288175.1 Bacillota bacterium
CCGCAGACGCTGATCGTTGACAGATACGGCATCATCAGAGCGCAGGTCGTCGGCAAAGTGGACAGTTATGAAGAGCTTTACGAGCTGACCGACACTTGGTTAAATACCCTGAATGAAGAGTATGCGGCCTCGGAAGGCGACGTCGACGGCAGCGGAGCGGTTTCCGTGACGGACGCGCTGCTCGCACTGCGCCACGCGATGAGCATCATTACACTGGATTCCGGTGCAATACTGCGCGGGGATCTGAACGGCGACGGATTGATCGACGTAACGGACGCGATTTTGATCTTAAGGGCTGTCCTTGCGATATAATAATCAAAATGACTGTCAATGAGAAAAGCACCTGAGGAAGGTGCTTTTCGCTTTTATAATTGAACTTGCCGAATATATGCGGAAATCGGACCATGCTTTCAGGCGGAGCCAAAAAGAAGAAACGGCTTGATCAAACAGGTAATAAACCGCGCAGCATAAACAGATAATAGAGTTAAATTGAATAATCAGCAGGAGAAGAATCGTTTTGAAAAGATCGAATCACCTTGCGGGCGAAACAAGCCCGTATTTGAAACAGCATGCGTATAATCCTGTGGATTGGTATCCGTGGGGTCAGGAAGCGCTTGACAGAGCAAAAAGAGAGGATAAGCCAATATTTCTGAGTATCGGTTACAGCGCCTGCCACTGGTGTCATGTGATGGAACGGGAGAGTTTTGAGGACGAGGCGACGGCTGAGCTTTTGAACAGGAGCTTTGTTTCGATAAAGGTCGACCGCGAGGAGCGCCCGGATATCGACAGCGTTTATATGGCGGCATGCCAGGCAATGACCGGAAGCGGATAATGCGGTGGACAAATAAAGTCGGTGCTTCGCATTCGCTCTTTGTGGAGAACCGGCCGCGGAAATCGCAACACTGTTGCGTTTTCTGATCGCGGCTTCAAATGCCTTGATCAAGCCAAAAAGCAAATGGGGGGTGTACCCCATTTGCTTTTGGTGCGGATGGAGGGATTTGGTTTCTCACGATTGTGTCTCAAATGCTGCTCACACCGCAGCATTTTCGCGCCGCTCGAAACCGGCCGCTAAAAACGCTCCACCGGAGCGTTTTCTTAACGCGGCTTCAAATGCCTTGATCAAGCCAAATAGCAAATGGGGGGATTTGGTTTCTCGCGATTGCGTCTCAAACGCTGCTCACACCGCAGCGTTTTCGCACCGCTCGAAACCGGCCGCGGAAATCGCAACACTGTTGCGATTTCTGATCGCGGCTTCAAATCCCTTAATCAAGCCAAATAGCAAATGGGGGGGATTTGGTTTCTCGCGATTGCGTCTCAAATGCTGCTCACACCGCAGCATTTTCGCGCCGCTCGAAACCGGCCGCTAAAAACGCTCCACCGGAGCGTTTTCTTAACGCGGCTTCAAATCCCTTAATCAAGCCAAATAGCAAATGGGGGCTAGGCCCCCATTTGCTATTTGGTGCGGATGGAGGGATTTGAACCCTCAAGCTTTCGCCGGCGGATTTTAAGTCCGCTGTGTATGCCGTTCCACCACATCCGCAGGAATTATCAATGGCTATTATAGCCGTGTTTTTCCGTTTCGTCAAGGAAAGCCGCGCGTTTCCTTTTTCCTCTTGATTTAAAAGCCCGGTTTGATTATAATCTTAATCGGTAAGCATAGAGTGGTCGCGAGCATTGGTGAAAGGTTATGAAGAAGTTCCTCTATTCGCTGGTACAGATAATTTGGGGATTCCCGCAGACTCTTGTGGGTTTTATCCTCTTTCTGATAAACATCCGCAGGAAGCATTATCGCTATCACGGCGCGATAGTGACCGAATGGGATTCGAATTCGAGCATTTCGCTCGGGCTGTTCCTTTTTGTAACGAAGGGGACAGTACCTGCAGTGCTCCGCTCCTCGGGGCAGTCGAGGCCCGTCGGCAATCCGCTGGTCGTTCATGAATACGGTCATACGATCCAGTCGCTTTTCCTCGGCCCGCTTTATTTCCTTGTGATAGGTCTGCCGTCTGCCTCGTGGGCAAACCGCAAAAAATATGTCGAGATGCGTAGGAAGGGAACGCCGTATGCCGCATTCTGGACGGAAAAGTTCGCAAACAGTCTCGGCGAAAAGGTCACAAAGGATATTTCTTTCCGCGATAATTTTTAAGCCATCGCATTACATCAGCTTGTATTCAAACGCGCATCGGACCACAATCCGTTGCGCTTTTTGCTTAAAACAGATTGTTTTTGCGGCGTGGATATGTTATAATTAAAATTGAGTTGATATATGCGGGGATCGGTCGGTTCGAACAACGCCGCTTTCGGAGCGGGACCGGCGGTTCCGAGGAGATAAAAATGAAAAAAGCTTTGAGCTTGCTGCTCGCAATGATCATATTCTCGGCGTCATTCGCAGGCTGCGCGGACCTTCCGAAAACGGTAGACGTCGGCAGCGTCGGCGACAGGTCCGTTTTCGATCTTTTCACAAACGCCGTGAAAACGAATCAATACACCGAAGCCTACAGCTTCCTCAGCACTTCTTCGAAGGAGGGCGGTTCCTCCTCCGGCGCGAAGGCATTAACGGAGGAAGGTTTTGCCGTTCGCTACCAAACCGTGATAGACAGGCTCGGGATCGAATCGATGGAGTTCGAGCAGACCGGCGAGGAAACGCTCAGCGAAACGCGTAAAAACATCAATTATACCGTGAAGTATCGGTGCAGAGAAGCGGGGGAACTCGTTTTCGACTGCGTGATGCCGATCGTCGCGGAGAATGACGGCTGGCGCGTCCAATGGTCCCCGGCGCTGATCATTCCGGATCTTGACTGGAACGATTCTATCTCGAGGATCGTGCTGACCGCAAAGCGCGGCGACATTCTAACAAAGGACGGGACCGTCATCGCGAAAACGATCAATCTTATTACCGTTTACGCCGTTTTTTCGGAGCTTGTCGATTATGAAGTGATCGCCGAAAGGATCGCCGAGGCGGAGGGCATTTCGGCGGAGGACGCATCGCTGAAAGTCATTCCGTACCTTGCGAAGAATTCAACGCTGCATCAGTACTGCGGCGACGAACTGAACGCGCTTTATGATAAGATCAGCGCATACATTAAATTCGACGAAGAAGAAACTCCCGATGCTGTTTTCAAAAGCGTTGTGAGCGACTTTATGACGATCCGCCAGTTCAGGCCGGATGAGATCACGACAGAAGAGCTTCAGCAGATCGAGGCGATCGAAGGCGTGCACGTCGACACAAAGCTTTACGGTTCTTCGAGGGAGTACCCCTATGAAAACTTCCTCGCGCATAACCTCGGCTATGTCGGTGCGCCGACGGAGGAAGAAGTCGCCGCGCTGAACGAAGGCCGCGATCCCGTTGACGGGCTTTATACGACCGACAGCAAGATCGGCAAGGCGGGCATTGAAAAACGCTATGAAAAGGAACTCCGCGGCAGGGACGGCTTCTATTACTGCATCCGCTCTTCCGACGGAACGGTCAAAAAAGAGCTTTACAGAAGAGATAAGCAGGACGGCATGGATGTTCGCCTGACGATCGATTTCGATCTTCAGAAAAAGACGGAAACTATGCTCGACCTTGTTCTTTTCGGCGAGAATACATCCGGCGCGGTGATCGTCATGAACCCGAAGACGGGCGAGGTCGAAGTCGCCGCATCATATCCGTCGTATGACCTCAACCAGTTCGTGGTCGGTTTCTCAGGCGAGGAATACAGAGCCCTTCAGGAACAGCCAAACGAGCCTTTCCTCGACCGCACGAAGCGCGGCCTTTATCCGCCGGGATCGACTTTCAAGGTCTTCACCGCCGCCGCCGCTCTCGACACCAACACGATGAACGCGAACTATATTTTCAACGGCAGGATCGAAGACGATTATTGGACTCCGACCGGCTACGGCCAATGGATCTGGCCGAGGATCAAGCGTACCCGCGTTTTGAACAGGACCATGCCGATGAATATGGAGAACTGCATGCTCCATTCGGACAATATCTATTTCGCGAATGCGGCGCTGATGATCGGAGCGGATAAATTCATTGGATATCTGAACAATTTCGGCATGGACAAGCCGCTTGATTTCGAGCTCTCGACCGCAAGATCACAGGTCCTCGGCAAGAATTCGCAGATGAATTACAAGCTACTTGCCGATACGGGCTACGGTCAGGGCGAAGTGCTTGTTTCGCCGCTGCAGCTTGCAACGATGTACTGCGCTTTCCGCAACGGCGGAGATCTGCCGGCGCCGCGCATCTTAAACGGCTTCTTTGCGACCGACGGCGTTGAGTATAAATGCGTCGAAAGCTCCGAATACAAAACCTGGATCGAAGGCGCGATATCTCAAAGCGCGATCAACACCATCGTTCCGATGCTGCAGGGCGTCGTGGATCCGACTAAAAACGGCACCGGCCGTTCGCTGCGCGTAACGAATGTGGACGTCGCCGCAAAAACGGGTTCTGCGGAGATCGGCGCGAACAAGGAACGCATCATTTCCTGGTTCGCCGGATTCCGCCTCAATGTCGATACGGAAGATGAGCGCGTTGTGATCGTCATGCTCGATGTTCCGGACGATTCGCGCTATACGTCGCTGAAGTTCCAGATCGCAAGGGAACTGCTCAAGCTCGACGATACTCCGGATCCGAACACTCCGCCTCAGGAATGATCCGCTTCCGGGCGGTGTTTTCTGTAAATTTTCAGCCCGATAGAGAGCACCGCTGCCGTGATCACGATCGAAGCGATGCTCCGGAGGAATAATCCCGCGCCGGATATAAAGGAAAAAGCATACGTGACCGCACCTGCAGCAAGATACTTGACGGCATGCCCGGGCTTGAAATCATTGCTAAGCGCCGGCCGCGCAGGCTTTTTTTCATAAGAAGCAATGATCTCCTCATCGATCTCTTCCTCTTTGGGCTTATATGCCGCAGCAAGTCCCGCGATCTCCGCTGCATTTATCAGCTCCGCGCTCGGATGTTGTACCCGCCTCGCGAGCTGCCCGGCTTCATCGGAAAAACCGCTTACGCTGACAAGGATAACGCTTTTCAAGCCCGCCTTTCCGCGAAGGACCGAATAAACATCATCCTCGGAAACCGGCGATACCTTTTGGAAAACGATCAGCTCACAGCCGTCTTCCGGGTGAAGAGAAGTTCTTGCTTCCTTTGCGATCTCATCGCGCGGGGCAAGCAGAAGCTTTCTTATGAGAACTTTTTTCGCTGTTTCTTTACGGAATTTTTCAACGGATCTCGCGAATGTGAGACGGAATACGATATCCGAGGCAAGAAGGTATACGCCGTCCGCGAGCACTCCGACTGCTGCGGAAGCGAAAACGCTTTTCGTGATCAGCCGGGCGATCAGAAAAACAAGAATAAAAACAAGCAAAAAGAACAGAACGCGGTCGAAAAGCCGCGCTGCCGCGCCTTTGCCGGAACCGTAATGCCTCAGATATGCTTCATCGAGTTTTGTTCTCATAAAAACAGTATTCGGCAAATCATACATGATCATTCACAAATCCGTGAAAATGCTGTATAATAGGATCATGAAAATCGGAATCTACGGCGGAACATTCGACCCGATCCATCTCGGGCATATATCGATCGCAAAAGCCGTGCGCAGCGAGCTCGGCCTTGATAAGCTTTATTTCGTTGTTGCGGCCGACCCGCCGCACAAGCCGAACAGTGAGCGCACGCCCGCGCAGGTCCGCCTTGAAATGGCGAAGATCACGCTGAAAAACGTTCCGGGGCTTTATGCTTCGGATGTGGAGATCAAGCGCGGAGGGAAGAGCTACACCGTTGAGACGCTTGCGGAAATGAAGAAGCGTTACCGCGATTCGGAGCTCTATTTCATCGTCGGCGCGGATATGCTCGCGAATTTCCCGACATGGTATCAGCCGGCGGAGATACTGCGCCTTGCGAAGCTTGTCGCCGTCCAGCGCGAAGGCCAGGCGGAGGATCTGCCCGCGCTTGCGGAAGCGATCAAAGCGCAGTTCGGCGGAGAGATCGTGATATCGAAAGCCTGCGGTCCGGAGATCTCATCGACCGAGATCCGAACGAGGATCGCGGAGGCAAGGCCGATCAGGGATATCACCGCCTATAAAACGGAACTCTATATCTATGAGAATCTGCTTTATGCACCGGATGAAATCCTGAAGATCCGCGAAAAGCTTGCCGAAAGGCTTGAACCGATGCGGCTAAGGCATTCGCTGCTGACTGCGAGGGAAGCCGTCCTGCTTGCCGACAGGCACGGCCTCGACACGAAAAAAGCGTATCTTTGCGGACTGATCCACGACTGCGCGAAACTCAAAAACGAGCTTCTCGGCGAAACGATGGAGCGGCTCGGTTTCGTTCCGACGGAGGAAGAAAAAGCGAATCCGTATCTTATCCATGCCCGCCTCGGCGCCGTTTCCGCGAAGGCCGATTTCGGCGTTGACGATGAGGAGATCCTCCGGGCGATCGAGCTCCATACCCTCGGTGCGCCGGATATGACGCCATTCGACGAGGTGATCTTCCTTGCGGATAAGCTCGAACCTTCGAGGGATTACAGGAAAATCACTCCGATCCGCACCCTTTCCCGCCGCAGCCTCGATGCCGCCACAGCCGCCGTTCTCGAGAACAACATCGCCTATATGAGATCGCGCGAGAAGCCGATACATCCCACGACGGAATCGACTCTCGCCGCAATCAAAGGCAGAATCAAAAACAAAAAGTAAATCATAATACCGGAGGTATACATTGGAACTTAACACCGAATCCAAATCCTACATTTCCGAGCTTGAGATCAAGCTCCGGGAGGAACTGAAGGACTGCGTGCGTCTGATCATGACCGCAGCGGAAGAAAAAAAGGCGGAGGACATCATCGCCGTTCGCGTTGCGGATAAAACGATCGTTGCGGACTGGTTCGTCTTCATGAGCGGAACTTCCGCGCTTCATGTCAAATCCATCTGCGACGCGATAGAGGAAAAAACCGAGGAAGCGCATCTGGCCCTTCGCCGCCGCGAAGGCTATAACGAAGGCCGCTGGATCGTTCTTGATTATTCCAATATCCTTGTGCATATCTTCCACCCCGAAGAGCGCGAATACTATAATGTCGAGCGCCTTTGGATGGACGAAACGACGGAGATCCTGAAGCCCGAATCCACAGAAGAATAACGCAGGAACCCGGCTCTCGAAACGCCTTGATTTCCTGCGGCCGTTTTTAAGCTTCGCCCCGCTTCGGCGTATCCTTATGCGGATGCGCCGTTTACAGCGGGGTTTTTGCATATTCCGGCCCATGCTGCAGAGAATAACCCCATAAACTCTGCAGGAGGGAACATGGGAAGGATCGGAAAACATTCGTTTGAACTCGCGAGCAGGCCGAAGGTCCTCGCTTCCGCCGCGTTTGTCGGAGAAAAGGAAGGCGAAGGACCGTTCGGCAGTGAATTCGATGTTGCGATAAAGGATGATACTCTCGGCCTCGATAGCTGGGAACAAGCGGAGACAAGGATGTTCGAAAGCGCCGTGCGCGTCGCTCTTTTCAAGCTCGGGAGGCAAAGCGACGAACTCAGCTGCCTTATCGGCGGCGATCTTCTGAACCAGATAGTATCGTCGGGCTTTGCGGCGCGGGAGATCCGTGCGCCGTTCCTCGGCCTCTATTCGGCATGTTCGACGATCACGGAAGCGCTGATGATCGGCGGCATGCTGACCGACGGAGGCTTTTCCGAGCTTGCGGCCTGCGCGGGCAGCAGCCATTTTTCAACGGTGGAGAGGCAGTACCGTTATCCGCTCGAAATGGGTGTGCAGCCCGTTCCGACTTCGCAGCGAACAGTCACCGGCGCTGGATGCCTGATCGTCGGCAATGAAAATACGTTCCGAAACAGCAAAAAAACGCAGTTCACGCATACCGTTCTTACAGGCGGGACAATGGGAAGCGTCGAGGATTTCGGGATCACCGACGCAAACAACATGGGCGCTGCGATGGCGCCGGCCGCGTTCAATACTATCCTTACGCATTTCGGGGATACAGGGCGAGTGCCTTCATACTATGACCGGATAATAACAGGCGACCTGGGGAAATTCGGCTCGGAGATGCTGCATGAGCTTTGTCGGGAAAAAGGGCTGGACATCGGA
>JAEEYN010000026.1 GCA_016288175.1 Bacillota bacterium
GCCGGCATCGTTTGCCCCTTCGGCCTCACGATCGCCCTTGCGGAGAACGCTGCCGACAACGGCGCGGAATTTCGTTTCCTGACGGCGGTGGGATCCGTTGAAAAAAAAGCGGGCGGCTGGCTGGTCCGGACGGATAAGGGCGAGTTCAAATCAAAATACGTCGTCAACGCGGCGGGCGTTTACGCGGATAAATTCCACAACATGGTCTCCGAAAAGAAAATCAGCATCACTCCCCGCCGCGGCGAGTATGTTCTCATGGATAAGGAAGTCGGAAACCTCGTTTCCCATACGATCTTCCAGCTCCCCGGCAAGGGCGGCAAGGGTGTTCTCGTGACCCCGACGGTCCACGGCAATCTGCTCGTCGGGCCGAATGCCTTCGATCTTCCCGATAAGGAAGCGACCGAGACGACGCCCGACGGCACCGACGAGATCAAGACGAAGGCCTTGAAGAGCGTTCCGTCGATCCCGTTCAACAAGATGATCACCGGCTTCGCGGGCCTCCGCGCACACGAGGCGGGCGGGGATTTCATCCTCGGCGAACCCGATGACGCGGAAAACTTCTTCGACGCCGCCGGCATCGAATCCCCGGGCCTTTCAGCTGCGCCTGCGATCGGCGAATACATCGCCGGTCTTATCGCCCAAAAGAGCGGCGCGAAACCGAAGACCGGTTTTATCGCGGAGCGCAAAGGCATTCCGGAGGTCGCGAAACTGCCGCCCGCCGAGCGCGCGGAGCTGATCGCGAAGCGACCCGAATACGGCAGGATAATCTGCCGCTGCGAGAACATTTCGGAGGGCGAGATCATCGACGCGATGGACCGTACCCTCGGCGCAAGGAGCATGGACGGCATCAAGCGCCGCGTACGGCAGGGCATGGGCCGCTGCCAGGCGGGCTTCTGCACGCCGGGAACGCTCGAGCTGATTGCCAAGAAGCTCGGCATACCGATGGAGCAGGTCACCAAAAACCGCCCGGGTTCCGAATTTATCATGGGGAGTGAGAAGTGAAACTATGGAATATCATGATCTGATCATCATCGGCGGAGGTCCCGCGGGCCTTGCCGCCGCTGTCGCCGCCTATGACGCGGGCGTTCGCGATCTTCTTATCATCGAGCGCGACGACCGCCTCGGCGGGATACTGAACCAGTGTATCCATAACGGATTCGGTCTGCATACCTTCAAGGAGGAGCTGACCGGCCCCGAATACGCCGACCGCTTCATTCAAAAGGTGCTCGAAAGGGAGATCCCCTATAAGCTCCGCACGATCGTTGCGGACATCTCCCCGGAGAGGGAAGTGCTGTATGTCAACAGCGACGAAGGCGCGGTGAGCGTCAAAGCCGGCGCCGTCGTTCTCGCGATGGGCTGCCGCGAACGTCCCCGCGGCGCGCTCGGGCTTCCCGGTTATCGCCCCGCCGGCATTTTCACCGCCGGCACGGCGCAGCGCCTTATGAATATCGAGGGATATATGGTCGGAAAAGAGGTCGTGATCCTCGGCTCCGGCGATATCGGCCTCATCATGGCGCGAAGGATGACCCTCGAAGGCGCGAAAGTGAAGGTTGTTGCGGAGCTCATGCCCTATTCAGGCGGACTCAAGCGCAACATCGTGCAGTGCCTCGACGATTACGGCATCCCGCTCCGCCTCAGCCACACCGTTACGAAGATCCACGGCAAGAACCGCGTCGAAGGCGTCACGATCTCCGAAGTCGGGCCGGACAGAAAGCCCATCCCCGGCACGGATGAATTCTATTCCTGCGATACGCTCCTGCTTTCCTGCGGTCTGCTGCCCGAAAACGAGCTTTCCAAGCAGGCGGGCGTCAGCCTCAACCGCGTCACCGGCGGTCCGGATGTTGACGACAGCCTCGAGACTTCCGTTCCCGGTGTGTTCGCCTGCGGCAACGTGCTGCATGTTCACGACCTTGTGGACTATGTTTCGGAGGAAGCCTCGCGTGCCGGCGCAAATGCCGCAGCGTACATCAAAAACGGAGCGCGCGCGAATGAGAACGTCGCCGAGCTCGAGGGCAGGGGAGGCGTCCGATACACCGTCCCGCAGCGGCTGAATATCGCCGACATGGCGGAAAAAGTTACGGTCCGCTTCCGCGTTGCGGATGTTTACCGCAACAAAAACCTTGTCGTTTATTATGACGGCAGCGAGGTGCGCCGGGTGAAGAAGCGCATCGTCGCCCCCGGCGAGATGGAGGAGCTTGTTCTTATGAAATCGAGCTTCGAAAGCTTCCCGGATGTTAAAAAGATCACCGTCTGTTTGGAGGATTGAAATGGAAACCCGTGAACTGACCTGCATACAGTGCCCGATGGGCTGTCAGCTGACCGTAACGGTGGACGGCGAAAACGTCACGGTTACCGGAAATACCTGCCCCCGCGGCGCTGTTTACGGCAAAAAGGAAGTCACCGCGCCGACGAGGACCGTCACAAGCACCGTCGTCGTCGAGGGCGGCGAGCTTGCCCGCGCCTCCGTCAAGACCGCTTCGGATATCCCGAAAGGCAAGATCTTCGAAGTGATGGAAGAGATCCGCGCGGCGAAGGTGCCTGCGCCTGTCAATATCGGCGATGTGATCGTTGAAAACGCGGCGGGCACAGGCGTCGACGTGATCGCGACAAAGAACGTCGGAAGGGCTGCGGAATGAACCCGAACGACGAAGCGCTCGTCTGGAGCACCGAAAAAACCGAGAAGCTCCTTCACACCCCGGTTTTCGACGTTATGCGGCAAACGGAGGTTTCCGCAAACGGGATCCGCGGGGATTACGTCGCGATGACCGCCCCGGACTGGGTCGTGATCGTTCCGGTCTATAACGGCTGCTTCGTGACGGTGCGGCAATGGCGGCACGGCGAGGACAAGCTCACAACGGAGTTCCCCGGCGGCGTGATGAACGCGGGGGAGGACCCGGAAAAAAGCGCGTGGCGCGAGCTTCTCGAAGAAACGGGCTTTCGCGCGGGGAAAATGACCCTGCTCGGAAGCTGCAGCCCGAACCCGGCGCTGTTCAAGAACCACTTCTATTGCTTCCTTGCAGAGGAGCTCACTCCTACCGGAAAGCAGGCGCTCGATGAGGACGAGATACTCAATTACGCCCTCGAACCGATGGCGGATTTCATCGGGAACTTCGGCAGAGGAGAATACAGCCACGCCTTCACAGGCACGGCGATGCTCTTTTATCTGCGCCATATCGGATTCGTTCCCGGCGGTAAAAATCCAAATAAATAAAGCAAAAATTCAGCTAAAGCCGGGCAGGGCCGCCCGGCTTCTTTTCTGCCCGCACAGCGCCGTTCGTAGCAATTTTGTCAATATCTTGAACTGCCATAAATTGTTCAAAAAGAAATTAGCACTCAACACTTGACAGTGCTAACAATGGGTGCTATAATGTTCGCAGAACAAAGGAACAGAGAGAAGCGGAGCCGGAAGGCTCCCGACTGAATAACCCTCCGTCCCGTTGCTCATAATAGATCCCAAGAGGAATGAGTAAAAGGAGGAATGAACTATGTTGTACCCCACTATTTTCAACGACAGTATTTTTGATGACCTGATGGACATGACCTTCCCGACAGTGCGCGATTTCGGCGACATCGACAGGAAGCTCTACGGCAAGCATGTCGGCCAGATAATGAAGACCGACGTCCACGAGCATGAGGACGGCTACGAGGTCGATATCGACCTGCCCGGCTTCAAGAAGGATGAGATCACTCTGAACCTCGAGAACGGTTATCTGACCGTCCGCGCTGCGAAGGGCCTTGATAAGGATGAGACCGACAAAAAGGGCAAGCTGATCCGCCAGGAGCGTTACGCCGGCACGATGCAGCGCAACTACTTCATCGGCAAGAACGTCACCGCCGAGGAGATCAAGGCGAAATTCGAGGACGGCGTGCTGAAGCTCAATATCCCGAAGAAGGAAGCGAACAAGCTGCCCGAAAAGAAGACCATTATGATCGAAGGCTGAAAAACCGGATCCGAAACTGATTGATTGAGCGGGCTGCTGCAATCGTGTTTGATTGCAGCAGCCCGTTTATTTTAGCTTTGTTGATCGATCAATGCCTGCGGCAAATAAACCATAACACAATAATAAAAAGATTTTCCACCTGCGGAAAATCCACCACACTATTCACTATTCATTATTCATTATTCACCAACGAAAAGAGGCTGCCGAAGCAGCCTCTTTCGTTACAGATGTCAGTCTTCGATCGGGAAATGATCGATAATGCCCATTGCGTAGCGGAGAATCAGGATCGAGTCCGCAATGCTGATGCCTTCTTTGCCGTTGACTTCCGCCTGCTCGAGCTGCTCGTCGGTGAGGCCGATGAGCCCCATCTGATAGCGCAGCGCAAGGATCGCGTCGGCAACCTGAACGGTGCCGTTGAGGTCGACGTCGCCGTGCGTTACGGGGGTCGGTTCGCCGCCGGGATCTTCAACGCTGAAGTTTACGGATGCGACCCAGAATTCCCCTTCTTCGAGGAAACCGAAGTCAACGAGATCTTCGCCGCCGTTAATGTACACAACGCAGTCATCGGTGAAATCCCAGCCCTCTTCGGGAACAAGGTGGATCTCAATGTAGTACTGAAGTCCGGCGTCGTTGAACAGATCATCTGCAGTGAGATCAATGAAGTTCAACTCGGTGTCAAAAGCGGTCCAGGCGACGTAGCCGATAGTATAGTGCGCGCCGGCCGGAACGGAGAGCTCGAAATCGGGATGCTCATTCCATACGGGAACGGTGAAGCCATCGATATAAGCCTCGGTGATGATGTTTGCCGGGGGCTCGCCGCCGGCTACGCACTCGAACGGGATCGTGTAGAAGCTGAAGGAATCGCCGTAGTTATATGTGTATTCGGAGAGCAGGTCATCCTGTCCGTTGATATAGACGGTGACAATCTCGGCGAATTGATAGCCTTCCGGCAGCCCTACGGAGATATTTACGGAATAGTGACCGCCTTCGATGAAATTGTCGTGGAATGCGGCGATATTGTCCTCATCGAACCAGCGGATGTACTGGAGGGTGTACGGCTCGCCGTCAGGAATGCTGACGGTCAGATGATCGTCAGCGGCCTCGCCTGCGAAGGGCGGGATCTCGATATCGTTGACATAGATCGTATCGACGATGATCGGTTCGGTAGAACCGCCGCCGCAGAGCACCGGAGTATGGAGACCCATCGCGAGCGTCGGGTACTCGCCGTAGTCGACCCAGGATTCGGAGGAGGTGTTTTCGGTCGTGCCATCGAGGTAGAAAACACAGTCTGCGGCGAAGTAATAGCCTTCGTTCGCCATGACCATGCCGCCTTCGGAGTAGTACTCGCCCTCAACGAAGGCAGTGTCGATCTCATAACCGTCGGAATTGAACCAGCACATCGGCTCCTGCTGATCGTAGAAGCTGTAGTTCGCGCCGTCGGGGATGGTCAGATGCCTGTGGTCCGCCGGCAGATCGCCCGGGACGGGGTCCTCGAAGCCGTTGATATAGACTTCGTGGATCGGGATCAGTTCAGGCGCGGCGGCTTCCGTGATCTCAACATCGTCGATCGCGAAGAAGTCGCCGGGCTTATTGACGGAGCTGTCCTTCGTATAGCTCCAGGTGAGGGTGTAATCGCCAGCAGTCTCGAAGGTATAGGTGAAATTCTCCCAGTCGTTGTCGTATGCGCCGTAGTAAAGCACGCGGGTCTCGCCGACGTAGAAATCGCAGTGATCCCAGTAGGTGCCGGTGCCTTCGCCCCATGCCTTAAAATCGAAGCTGATTTGGTCGCCCGCTTCGACGGTGACGTTCGCCGTCAGCACGGAGGTGCTCGAAGCAACGCCGGCGTTGCCGCTCTGGGCGAAGATGCGGCCATCTTCCTCAACAACGATCCAGGGATACTCGCCAGCGGATTCGAAGTGGATCGTGCCGCCCTCCTTGTTCAGCGCTTCGTCAAGGCCGGGAAGGGGAGCGGGTTCATTGATGTGGAAGCTGATCGAGGAAGCGGCGAGTATTCCGAAGTCGGACCACCAGTTGGTAGTGCCTGCATATTCTGAAGAGCCGTCGATCAGCAAGGTCACATTTGAAGCAAATGAATAGCCTTCTTCGGGAACAAACCGATAACTCTGGCTGACGATCGAGCCGTCGGTGTTGAACAAAGCGTCTTCGGGCATGTAGCCGTTTGCTCCGTCGGGATAATAAATGTACCAGCCTACTTCGGTCAGGGAATAATGCGCGTCCGCGGGAATGCTGACGTCGTTATCCGGTGCTGCGCCCCAAACAGGCGGAGTGAAGCCATAAATCTCCACCGTGTCGATGAGATGCGGAGGTTCCGCGCAGGTCATGACTTCGGTCACGATCAGGGCTTCGGTATCGCTCGTAACGCCGGATTGTTCGGATGAGATCGGAAGATCACCGCCGTTTGCGGTCAACACCGTGTCATACCAGAAAATGTAATCGCCGATGGGCGTGAGAGTAACCGAGACCTGATATTCGCGGCCTGCTTCAAGAACGATATCTTCTCCGACCGTGCCGCCGTCGGTCATGTCATCAACTTCGACCGCGGAGATCGTGTAATTCGCGCCTTCGGGAACGGTGAGGCCCGCAATGAATTCCGCGCAAGTCATGCCGGGAACGGGCTCGACGAAACCGTCAACGTTGGCGGCATGAAGCACGTTGGGGGCATCCGAGCCGGGCTCGACCATATGATAATCGACTGTCGTAACATACAGATATCCGTCGCTGCGCCACGCAACGTAATCCACGAGTGCCGGATCGCCGTTGATCGTGACGGTCACGTCATTCGCCATTGTATAGCCTTCTTCGGGGGTAACATTAAAGACCTGGCTGACAGTTGAATTGTTGGCGTTAAAGTACTCGGTTGGGAACAGAAACCCGTTTACACCGTTTGAATAATAGATATACCAATAAGTGTCGGTGATGCTGTAATGCGCACCGGACGGAACTTCAACTTCGCAATCCGGGTGCTCGCCCCAGACGGGCGGAGTGAAGCCGGTGATCTCGACCGTGTCGATAACGGCCGCCGGTCTCGGCTCTTCGGCAACGCGTGCAAACGCAGCCGAAGGAACGACCGCAAGCAGCATCATTGCCGCAACAAAGAGACTGATGAGTTTTTTTGCCATGTGTATCTTCCTTTCTGTTTTGAGAATTGCATTGACCGTATAATGCTTTTTTATTATAAAACAGGCATGGTATATTTTCAAGCGTTAAGAACGGTTTTGTTTTCTTAATGTGACGGTCAAAGCTCGATATCGTTCGCTTTTCAACTCCGTTCGCCGCTTGCTTTTCGGAACGCAAACCTTGCCAGGATATTTATTATCGCGATTGCTTCATCCGTTCCCGGCACGTATCTTCTGCAGTGATGCCCAGACCCACCGTTTCGCGCGTGGATGATATCCGCCCCTACAGTTTATATGATAATATGAAATAATAAAAAGATTTTCCACTTGCTGAAAATCCACCATCACTATTCACTATTAACTATTAACTAAACAAAAGAGGCTGCCGAAGCAGCCTCTTTTATTACTGATTTCAGCCTTCGACCGGGAAGTGATCGATGAGGCCCATTGCGTAGCGGAGGATCAGGATGGAGTCAGCAAGGGTGATGCCGTCAACGCCGTTGACTTCCGCCTGTGCAAGCTGCTCGTCGGTGAGGCCGATGAGCCCCATCTGATAGCGCAGCGCAAGGATCGCGTCGGCAACCTGAACGGTGCCGTTGAGGTCGACGTCGCCGTGCATCTCGGGTACCGGGGGCTCCTCGCCTTCGCAGACGACGGGCAGGATGTTCATGTAGCAGATGTAGTTATCCGCTTCATCAACGTAGCACCATTCGAGATCGAGGATCTCGTCGCCGTCGTTGGTGTGGAAGACGCAGTCATCGGCGAAGTAGTAGCCTTCCTCCGCCCAAATCTGCGCGCCTTCGCTGTACTCATGACCGGCGATGAAGACGTGCTCGTCGCTCCACATCTGCTGCTGATCGGTCTCGTCGCGCCAGCCGCCGTAGATGATGTAATACGGAGCGCCGTCCGGAGTGGTGAGGAAGACGTGGTCGATACCGGCAACGCCTTCAACGGGAGTTCCCCAACCGTCGACCCAGACTTCGTGGATCGCGATGGGTTCGGGCTCGCTGCCGCCTTCGCCCCAGAACTCGACCTGGTCGATCCAGATCTCGTACATATCGTAGCATCCATCGTAGAACGCGAGGTAGATGGTCTGGCCTGCGTAATCGGTGAGGTCGATCTCGTAATGGCTCCACTCATCTTCATAGCCGGTAGTGGGGGTGATGGTCTGCAGCAGAGTCATATCAGCGGTGTTGGGGGTTGTGCCGACGTATACGGAGAAGGTCTCGGGATAGCTGGAGTTCGCGTTGCTTGCATAGAAGCTTACGCTCGCGGTGCCGCTCGGCAGGGTCACAGCGGGAGAGATCGCCCAGTTGTTCGCCTGATAGGAACCGACGTAGTCGACGAAGGAGTAGGACATGATGAAGCCTTCGCCCTCATGTGCAAGCTCGGTGTAGTCA